>JBFHII010000258.1:0-5040 GCA_041596535.1 Breoghania sp.
CGGCAGTGTCGAGGCCCTGTGGGACAGCATTCAGCGCATCCTTTCCCTCCCTGACGAGACCCGCCTGTTCGTCGGACACGACTATCCCGGCGAGGACCGGAGCGAACCGGAGTGGGAAGCGCGTGTCGCCAAACATAAGACGGAAAACATCCATCTCGCCGGCAAGACCCGCGCGGAATACCTGAAGCTCCGCACGGAGCGCGACGCGACTCTTGACCTGCCCGACCGCATGCTGGCCGCGTTGCAGTTCAACCTGCGCGGCGGCCGGCCGCCCGAGCCGGATGCGGACGGGCACCGTCGGATCCTCATTCCGCTGGACCGTTTCTGAACTTTCTGACCTCCCTGGGAGACCTCGACCATGACCATGACCGCAGAAGACCTCCTCACCGAAGCGCGCCGCGACATCGAGACGATCGACCCGTCGGAGGCGCATGGCTGCCTGATCCTGGATGTTCGCGAACCAGGCGAACTGACCAACAACGGAGCGGTACCTGACGCGATCCACATTCCCCGCGGTTTGCTGGAATTCAAGGCGGACCCGGGCAGCGAGACAGCGGAATCCGCTCTGACCAGCGCCCACGCGCAAGGCCGGCAGGTCAACGTCTTGTGCGCAAGCGGCGGACGCGCCACGCTCGCCGCCGCGACCCTGACCCGCATGGGCTACCGCGCCGCCGTCATCACGGGCGGATTGCAGGCATGGAAAGACGCCAACCTGCCAGTGAAGTGACCGATTGGACGGCCACTAGGACGGCAGGCGTCCAGCGGTTCAGGCGCGTTCACCGAACTGCCGGCGATGCTTCCGCTTCCACGACCCCGCGTGGCGTGATAGAGCCGGACCCATGGCTCATGATCCCACCCTGCCACTCGATGCGTTTCGCGATGCCCTGCCGCCGCTCGGCCGGCTGATCGGCATCGACCCGGGCACCAAGACGATCGGTCTGGCGCTGTCGGACGCCGGTCGCTCAATCGCCACGCCACTTGAGACGATCAAGCGCAAGAAATTCAAGATCGACGCGGTGCGGCTGCTCGAGCTCTGCGCCGAGCACACCGTCTGCGGCCTGGTTATCGGCCTGCCGCTGAACATGGACGGCAGCGAGGGACCGCGGGTTCAGGCCACCCGGGCCTTCGCCCGCAATCTCGCCGAGATCACCGATATTCCGCTGACCTTCTGGGACGAGCGGCTGTCCACCGCCGCCGTCACCCGCACCCTGCTGGAAGCCGATACGTCGCGTGCCCGGCGTGCCGAGGTCGTGGACAAGATGGCTGCGGCCTTTATTCTCCAGGGCTTCCTGAATCGAATTTCAGCCTGACGCTTTTCAATTGCGCCCGCCCGCACCCGGATAATCCGCCATGATGCTCGCGATCGACGCCCTGATACCCGTTCTGCTGGTGATCGCCACCGGCCACTTCGTGGCGCGCATGGGGTTTGTCGACGGCGACCAGTGGCGCGGCTTCGAGAAGCTCGCCTACTACGTGCTGTTTCCGTGCATCATCATCCGCAACATCGCGCTGGTCGATTTTGGCGCGCTGCCCTACCTCTCCCTCGGGGCGACGCTGATCTTCTCGATTCTGACGATGGCCGCCATCGCGCTGGCGCTGCGGCCGGTTCTGCAGCGGGTCTTCGACGTAACCCCCAAGCGCTTCACGTCGATTTTTCAGGGCGCCGTCCGGTGGAACACCTTCGTGGCACTGGCAATGGCCGACAGGTTGTGGGGCGTCGAGGGCGTGGCCCTGATCGCCGTGGCCATCGTCGCGATGATCCCGCTGCTCAATGTCCTCAGCGTGCTGGTGCTGGCGCGCTATGCCGAAGGCACCGCGCCCACCGCTTCAAAGATGCTTCAGGATCTGGCCAGGAATCCGTTCATCCTGTCCACCGCCATCGGCCTCGCCTTCAACATCACCGGAGTGATGCCGCCCATCCAGGTGATGACGGCGCTGGAAATGATGGGACGCGCAGCACTTTCGGCGGGTCTTCTGGTGGTCGGCGCAAGCCTCGATCTGGGCGCCCTGCGCCGGCCGGGGCCGGCGCTCGCCACATCGACGCTTCTGAAGCTCCTCTGCATGCCACTGCTGACCGCCGGGTTCGCGTGGCTGCTGGGACTCACCGGCACCGCGCAAGGCATCGCCATTCTGGTCACCGCCGTGCCCTCGGCAACCGGCGCCTACCTGCTCGCCCGTCAAATGGGTGGTGACGCCAAGCTGATGGCCGAAATCCTCACGTTTCAGACGATTCTCGCCGTGGTGACACTGCCGATCGCCCTGTGGCTGCTCGGATAAATCCTTTGGCGCGCCGTCTACACGGCGCCTTAAGCCCTGCCTGATATCACCCATTCCAATCGACCGGCCCGGCGCACGATCGCGACCGAGGGTTTCAGGTCGATGCTGGGACAAGAACACATGATCATCCGACTTCTCGTCATCGGGCTCACGCTCGCCGCCTTGCCGGGCTGCGCGGCCGTCGCCGTTGTCGGGGGCGCCGCCAGCCTTGCCGGCACCGCGGTCGGCACGACCGTCGGCGTCGCCACCACGGCCGTCGATCTGGCGATTCCCGATGGCGACGACGACGATGACGAGAGCTGACGCGCGGCCGCCGCCCTACTCGGTTGCCGGATAGGCGTAGTCCACCAGCGCGCGCGCATCGAATCGCTGATCCAGCATGCCGTATGTGGCGCGCCACTGACCGCCCAGACGCGTGTCGATGAAAGCGTCGGCCAGCGCCCGCGGCGCGATCTGACGCAGGCAGGCCGCCGCAACCGTCAACGCGAGTTGCTCGGTCAGAATGCGCGCCGATCCCGGATCCTCGACACAGGCGCGCGCCGCCGCCTTCAACACTTTCGTGGAGACCGGGCCGGAGGTGCCCAGATCGCGCTCGACCTCGCCGATGACCGCGTCCAGCGCCTCGGGCGTCTTATCCAGCGCACGCAGCACATCCAGGCACATGACGTTGCCCGAGCCCTCCCAGATCGCGTTGACGGGCGCTTCGCGGTAGATCCGCGCGAGACTGCCCTCCTCCACATAACCATTGCCGCCCAGGCATTCCATCGCCTCGTAGGTCAGCGACGGTGTCACCTTGCAGATCCAGTATTTCGCGGCCGGCGTCATCAGCCGCGCGAACAGTGCCTCGGTCTCATTGCCGCCCGCGTGATCGAAGGCGCGGGCCAGACGCATCGACAAGGCAGTTGCGGCGGCGACATCCAGTGTCATGTCGGCAAGCACCCGAACCATCATCGGCTGATCGATCAGCGGCTTGTCGAAAACCTTGCGATGGCGGGTGTGATGAACCGCCTCGCCCAGTGCCGCGCGCATCAGCCCGCCCGAGGCCACCGCGCAATCCAGCCGCGTCATGGTCACCATCTCCAGGATGGTGGCGATGCCCCGGCCTTCCTCGCCGACAAGCCAGGCGCCGGCGTTGCGGAACTCCACCTCGGACGACGCGTTGGAGCGATTGCCCAGCTTGTCCTTCAGCCGCTGCAACTGCAGGCCGTTGACCGTGCCGTCGGGCAAATGCCGGGGCATCAGAAAGCACGTCGGCCCCGCTTCGGTCTGTGCAAGCACCAGGAACCCGTCCGACATCGGCGCCGACATGAACCACTTGTGGCCGGTGATCCGCCACATGCCGTCGTCCGACCGGGTCGCTTGTGTGGTGTTGGCGCGCACGTCGGTGCCGCCCTGCTTCTCCGTCATACCCATGCCGATGGTGACGCCCGCCTTGCGGTCGGCCGGCACGAAGCGATGGTCATAGCGCCGCGACAGAATCCGCGGCAGCCAGTCGTCCTTGACCTCGCAGCCTTTCATCAGCGCCGCCACCGCGGCATTGGTCATGGTCATCGGACAGATGTGGCCGCATTCGCCTTGCGCGGTCAGAAACAGCCGTGCGGCGCGCAGCGTGTGCCGGCGGCCGGTCTGGGTGGGTTCCTTCTCCCACACCGAGGCGTGCAGCCCGCCATCCACCGAGCGGCGCATCAAGGCGTGATAGGCGGGGTGAAAATCGACCACGTCCGCGCGGTTGCCCTGTGCATCATGGGTACGCAGGACGGGCGTGTTCACATTGGCCAGCCGGGCGAGTTCCATCGCCTCGTGCGATCCCCAGAACGCGCCGGCCCGGCCGAGCTCGTCCTCGCTCTGCGGATCGAGAACGGCATCGAGCGCGCTGCGCAGGATCGGATCGCAGGAAAACAGATTCTTTCCCGCGTACGGCGGGCTCTGGTTGAACACTGTATGCGTCCGGCCCTCATCCATCACTCGTCTCCAGTTCCTGCCCGCGCACGGTTCTCGCCGACGATTCGTACCCGTGGAAAGCTTACCATGCCTGCATCACGGCGCTTGAGGCCACACCCGACTCCGCCTATAGATCTTATTTTAATGACCACACCAACATCCAATTGCGCGGATCGCTATCCGCACCGCCATCTCTTGGGGATTGAAGGACTTCAACCCCAGGACATCACAACCTTGCTCGACCTGGCAGACCAGGCCGTCGAAGTCAGCCGTCAGGTTGAAAAGAAGAAATCGGTGCTGCGCGGGCGAACGCAGATCAATCTGTTCTTCGAAGCCTCAACCCGCACGCAATCGTCATTCGAACTCGCCGGAAAGCGCCTCGGCGCCGACGTCATGAACATGTCGGTCGCCTCGTCCTCGGTAAAGAAGGGCGAGACGCTGATCGACACGGCCGCGACGCTGAACGCCATGCACCCCGATCTGCTGGTGGTCCGCCATGCATCGGCAGGCGCGGTGCATCTGCTCGCCAACAAGGTCGACTGCTCCGTGGTCAACGCCGGCGACGGTGCGCATGAGCACCCCACCCAGGCCCTGCTCGACGCGCTGACCATGCGCCGCCACAAGGGCGAGATCGCCCGGCTCACCGTGGCCATCTGCGGTGACATCCGCCATTCACGCGTTGCGCGTTCTAACATCCTGCTGCTCAACGCGCTGGGCGCGCGAGTCCGCGTGGTGGCGCCGCGCACCCTGCTGCCCGCGGGCGTCGAGAACCTCGGTGTCGAGGTCTTCACATCGATGAAGGACGGGCTGCGCGACGCGGAC
>JBFHII010000259.1:0-4971 GCA_041596535.1 Breoghania sp.
ATTCTTGATGCGATGCTTCATTTCCTGAAGCATCAGATCCTTTTCCTGGACCGATTTCTCATAGGCGTCATGCAGCTCTTCGGCGGCGGAAACGGCCTTGGACTGGAACCAGGTGGATGTCGCAATGGCCGCGGCGAGCAACAGCGATATGGCGCCGAGCACGAAGACATTCAGCCAGTAGTTGGCGCTGCGGAATTCCGGCGCCTCAAGTATGGTGACGGTCCATTGCCGGCCGCCGATGTCAAAGATGCGATCGACACTGTAGGCGCCGCGGGCGCTCTCCTGCGAAAAATCGCCGGAGCGGTAAAGAAGCGTCCTGGCGCCATCCGTCGTGTCGAAGGTTTCCACGACCACGGGAAGCTCCGCCTTGCGGCTGAGCGCCGCGACATGCAGATCCCCGGCGCGGAACGGTGCGTAGACGAAGCCGGCAACCGGAACCGGCGTCTCGGCGGACGCGAGCAGGTTCGCGGGAATATCCGTAAAGGGGATATAGACCAGGAAGCCAGCCTGCTTGTCTTCGGTGATCTCCTGCACCAGCTCGACCGGCGCGGAGACGCGCATCACGCCGGTATCCAGCGCCGCCTGCATGGCGGCGCGGCGGCGCTCCTCCGAGAACATGTCGTAGCCCAGCGCCACCTGATTGCGCATGTCATTCGGCGCCAGCATGACGATCGGCGTGCGTTTGGCCTGATCCGTGGCCGCAGGCCACACCTGCCGCTGCAGGTTGTAGTTGTCGGCGAGATCCGCTTCCGCCAGTGCCTCGTTGCCGGTGTCGATCAGACGAGCATAGCCGATGCCGCGAAGCCCTTCGAACACACCGGAATGCCCGAGACCCTCCACGAAGGTGTCAAACGCAGGGCGTGTCACCGACCCCGGATAGGCGCTCATGAAGGCGCCGGTGGCGGCCACCAGCGCGATGTGCTGGTTCACCCGGTCGTGGATGCGATCGGCGGCTTCACTCGCAACCACCTCGAAACGGGCCCGGTTCGCCATCTCCTCGGCGCGATAGACGATCAGCGTCATGGCGAAACCGATGGCGGCCACCACCACGAAGACGATCAGCGGCAGAACACGGTTCACGACCCCAGATTCCTTACGGGAAAGCACCACGATAGACCCTTACAAACCGCCCGCAACCGGGTTTCCGACGCGACAACAGAGGCTGACATTACACGCATCGTTCGCAGCCGGGCACGCGGAACTTTCGCGAAGTCAGCGCGTTCTTACCACGAGGCCCGCCAATGGGGGCGGTCCCCGACACCAAGGAGATCCTCATGAACTGGAATCAGATCGAAGGAAACTGGGAACAGGCCAAGGGCAAAATCCAGGCGCAGTGGGGCAAGCTCACGGGCGACGACCTGGACGTGATCGCGGGCAACCGCAAGCAGCTCGCCGGCAAGCTCCAGGAACGCTACGGCACCGCGCAGGAAGACGCCGAGCGCGAAATCGACACGTGGCTGTCCTCGAACAACTGACAGGCAGCCTGACTCAGCCGCCGGCAGGACCTTCGGGTCCTGCCCGCGCAGCCGGCGCCCATAGCGGACCGGCACCGCGTGCTGTTCGGGTCGGCCGTCCTCCGGCGTCCGCCCGCCGTCCGACGCCCTGGCCAACGCCAACCGGACGGACGGCACCCGGGCGAAGGCCAGCCGCGCCCGCAGGCGCAACCGCTGCATGATCCCGCCCCCCCACTCCGCACGATATGCGGGCGAGACGAAGGGCTCCCGCTCAGGCGACAGCTTCAACACTCTGGTCGAAGAACAGCGCCTGGCTGATCAGCGCCTTCACCATGTCGGGATTGAACGGCTTGGTGACGAGGAAGGTCGGTTCAGGCCGCTCGCCCGTCAGCAGCCGCTCGGGGAACGCGGTGATGAAGATCACCGGCATGCTGTCGGTGCTGAGGATATCGTTCACCGCATCAATGCCCGAGCTTCCATCCGCGAGCTGGATATCAGCGAGCACAAGTCCCGGACGGGTGCGCTTGAACAGCTCAACGGCCTCGGTGCGGGTACGGGCAATGCCGGTCACCGTGTGACCCAGTTCCTCGACGATATGCTCGATATCCATCGCGATCAGAGGTTCGTCCTCGATGATCATGACCTCAGTCGCCACCTGCGAGGAAATGCCCTGGCTGGCCTCCTGAAGCAGATCGCCGACGCGATCCGCGTCGACGCTAAGCACCTGGGCGATTTCCGATGGCGAGAAACCCTCGACGGAGGCCAGCAGGAACGCCTGCCGCGCGACGGAGGGAATGATCGAGAGATTGGCGGTCGCCCGCTGCTCCCAGGCGAAGGGAGACTCGCCGGAGGGAATTTCAATATCCGTGGAACCGAAGATCTTCGCGAAGAGTTTGTAGAGCGAGACCCTGTCATTCGAGCCATCGGGAAAGCTCGAGACATCGGCAATCAGCGCTTCGAGAACAGCGGCGACATAGGCGTCGCCCGACTTCTGAGAACCGGTGACCGCTCTGGCGTAGCGCCGCAAATACGGCAGATGAGACGCGACGCGAATAGAAAGTGACATGTGTAGCTCCCGGTTTGCCAGCTCAGGCATTCAATGACAGGCAAACGACCGCCGGCGGAAAAAGTTCCATCGGTTTGAATATTTTTTGATAGTTTGAACTATAGTCCATTCCGACCGCAACAGGGTGATCTGCTTTCATGAACGGCACGAAGAAATCGCCACACGACCAGCAGCGTGCGGATCAGGCGACGGATGGCGCGGCCATGAGCCCGCTGGAACCGCACGCGCAGATCACGCAGAAGCTGCGTGATCTCTATGAATCGGTTGAAGAGGAAGGCATTCCCGACCGGTTCCTGGAGTTGCTTGAAAAGCTTGACCAGGCAGAGAAAGCCGCCAAGTCCGCGGACGGCAAATGAGCGGCCGCGGGGCCGAGCAGCCTGGCTTCAAGCGCGACCTGCTGCGCGAAATTCCCAAATTGCGTGCCTTCGCCGTATCCCTGTGCGGCCGCCACGACCGGGCCGACGATCTGGTTCAGAACTCCATCATGAAGGCCTGGGCCAAGCAGGAAAGTTTCCAGGCCGGCACCAACATGAAGGCCTGGCTGTTCACGATCCTGCGCAACGAATTCTACTCCCAGATGCGCAAGAGCGGCCGCGAAATGCAGGACAGCGACGGGCTGTTCACCGACAGCCTCGCCGTGCCGCCGGAACAATACGGCTCGCTGGATCTGCAGGATTTCCGGAAGGCGCTCGAGTCCCTGCCCAATGACCACCGCGAGGCCATCGTGCTGGTCGGCGCGTCCGGCTTCTCCTACGAAGAGGCGGCCGAGATCTGCGGCTGCGCCACCGGTACCCTGAAAAGCCGGGTCAGCCGGGCACGGGCCCGTCTGCGCGAGTTGCTGGAGCTGTCTGACGAGGACGGTTACGGCGGAGGCACGGACATGTCCGGGGTGCGCAGCGCCCAGTTCACGAGCTGACACGGCGCACGCCGGTCACTCGCGGCCGACATCTGCGGCCATAGCCGCCTGCACACAAAACGGCCGGTCTCCATGGAAACCGGCCGCGTGTTCCTGAAACCTGCGCGTCCCCCCGATCACGGGTCGGGCACGGGTCGAGATCCTGCGTCAGGTCGAGGCAATCGCCCGCAGCATCCACAGCGCCTTTTCGTGGAACGTCAGCCGTGCGGTCAGCATGTCCTCGGTGACCAGGTCGCCGGCATCGCCCGCTTCCTCGCCCGCCTTGCGCATCGCCTTGACACTGTCCTGATGCTCGGCGATCAGGTCGTTGATCATGTCGATCGCCGTGGTGTGCTTGACCTCGGAGGCCTTGGGCGCAAATTGCGCCGCCTCACCCAGCGCGGAGGGAGCCAGGTGCCCCAGCGCGCGGATCCGCTCGGCAATCGTGTCAGTTGCCGCGAACAGCGCATTGTAATGCTCTTCGGTGAGCTCATGCAGCGGCTTGAACAGCGGGCCGACCACGTTCCAGTGATAGATATGGCTCTTGATGGTCAGCCGGTAGGTGGCCGCGAGGATGTCGGACAGCGACTTGGACATCTTCGCGCAATAGGCGTCGTCGAGCCCCGTATTGATCGTCTCATCCTGCGCCTTCGGTTTGAGGGCAGCGGAAACAGTTGCCATGGTGTGTACTCCTGTCGGTCGTCGTTTGTCTGCAGTCCGGACGGCGCCATCAATGAAGCGCCGGTCCGTGTTCGATCGTCGCTCACTCCTGCGAGCCGCCAGCCGCGCGTGCCGCCAGGAAGGCCAGGCCGCCGACGATGACGACCGGAACCAGTGCCCTGGATTTCAACAGACGCGGCAGCAGAGCCATCGATGCGGCCGCCGCCACGACCCGCGACGAATTGCGTTGACGTTCGCGCCGTCTCTCCAGCGTGTTGATCGCCCAAACGGACATCACGATGACCAGCATCAACACGATCTGGCCGCCGGCGAGCGCGAAGGCCGCCTGGATGGCGCCGATCTGTTCGGCGAGAGCCAGGCCGACGCCAAGCAGCGCGGAGGCATAGGCGGCGATCACCAGAACCAGCGCGATCACCACACAGACGGCGTTGCGCCGCAGCCTGTTGATGATCGCGCCGAGGTCCCTTGAGGCGAAGGACGCCACGAGCGGAAACAGCCGCAACATGGCTTAGCGCCGCAGCAGCATGGCGATCAGGAAGCCGGCACCGGCGGCAATGCCGAGGGACTGAAGCGGCTTCTGGCGCACATGGGTCGCCATGGTCTTCTCGAGGGCCGCGAGTTCCTTCGTCAGGCTCTCCAGCGTATCCTGCGACATCTGTGCAAGATCCTTTCCGGCCTGGCCGGCGCGCGCCTTGTATTCGCCGCCCTTGCCCGCGCCGTACTTGGAAATCGACTGGGCGAGCGCCGCGATGTCACCACGCACCCGCTCGACGTTCTTTTCGATTTCGTCAGCGCTCACGGTTGCGGTGTTGTTACCAGAATCGTTCGCAGCAGTTGCTTTTGCAGTAGCCATGTCAGTGCTCCTTGTTCGTTCA
>JBFHII010000260.1:0-4965 GCA_041596535.1 Breoghania sp.
CCGACTTGGCCGAGCGGTCGGTGTCGGCGAGGACGACGCCCACCCCCTGGGTGCCTTCCAGCAGCTTGACCACCAGGGGCGCGCCGCCGGCGAGCTTCAGGACCTCCTCGGTCTGCTTGGGGTCATGCGCGAAGGTTGTCACCGGCAGGCCGATACCGTCCCGTGCCAGGAGCTGCGTCGAGCGCAGCTTGTCGCGCGACCGGCCGATGGCCACGGATTCATTGAGCGGATAGACACCGGCCATCTCGAACTGCCGCAACACCGCCAGGCCGTAGAAGGTGATCGAGGCGCCGATGCGCGGGATGACCGCGTCGTAGCCCACCAGCTTCTCGCCGTTGTAAAAAATCTCCGGCCGCCGCGAGGCGATGTTCATGTAGCACCGCAGCGTGTTGATGATATCGAGCTCATGGCCACGTTCTTCCGCCGCCTCGACAAGCCGGCGGTGCGAATAAAGGCTCGGGTTCCGCGCAAGCATCGCGATTTTCATGAGAATTCCTCCAGTTGCGCCGAGTGTCCGGCGCGGGGCGAACCGGCGTTCAGGGCGCGGTTCGTGGCAATGCAGGTGGACACCGAAAGGAGCCTGACGGGTCAACGAGCATGCGGCGTCTCATGGCCAACCGGCCGATCAGCATCGGGATTTCCATGTCGGAGCGATCGGTCAGCGACACATCGATCTTCCATCGCCGGCCACCGATGACCAGCGTCGTCTTGACGACGTAGCGCCGTTCCACGTGGCCCGACGAACTCTTGATGTCGCGGATATCCACCAGCCGGGCCCAGTGCCGCAATTCCGTGTCATGCGCTTCCTCGCGCAACGCCAGATCGAAGTTCACCCAGCTTTCGCCGCCCTTCTCGACGACGACCACATGCGGCGCGTGCAGCGCGGAGGAGCGCGCTCCGGTATCGATCTTGGCCAGGATGCGGGGTACGTCGAGATCGGGCAACGACACCCATTCCCGCCACCCGACCACCAGCTGCTCGGCCTTGGCCCGGCCCGCGCCCTTGACGCTGCGATCGCGCACGGCCGCTCTCTTCGAGGCGACGCCGTGCGGGGCGGCCGGTTCCCGGGCCACGGCCTGCATGGAATGTGTGTTCACTCCGCAATCACTCCCTCGTTGACGCGGCGATAGCTGGCGAAAGCCTTCTGGCTGAGGATCACAAAGAAGCTGTCGAGGTCGATGAGCACGTAGCCGAGTTCATAGAGCGCGCGCGTCAGCGCCGAAATGTCGTCGCTGTAGAGCCGCCGCACGCCCGCCATCTGGCGCAGGTGCTTCTGGGAGATCCGGAACCGCCCGCGCGGCTTGCCCGCAAACGGCTGCTCGTAGAGTTCAGCGAGGCGCGCCGCCACATCACTTGCCGGAACCACCATGACCAGCCTCCGTCCTCAGTACCAGAATATTGCCTGCTACATAAATCAAAATTTGCATAAGTCAAAAAAATTTTGCATATAGACAAAATAATTTTCGCTTTTGCTTCTCGACACCGCCAACCGGAGGACCCCGCATGGCGCCCGTCATTCCTGCCGCAAGCGAAGCTGAAATCGATCCGGTCGAGAGCTTTCTCGAAATCGTCCGGGAGGGGGATATCGAGCGGATCGAGGCGTCACTCGATGCGCTGACCGCCAGCGACCAGATGCGCGCGCTGCTCAATCTCGGCACCGACGAGCAGGAAAAGCTGCTGCATCTGGTGGATCCGAAGCTTGCAGCCGACGTGGTCGAGGAGCTGCCGCAGGAACAGGCGGCGGAAATTATCGAGCGGCTGGACGCAAGGACCGCCGCCGCGATCCTCGAGGAGATGGATTCCGCCGATCAGGCCGACGTCATCAACGAGATGCACGATGCGGAAGCCGAAGCCATCTACTCGGAGATGGCGCCCGACGCGGCATCCGACGTGCGCAAGCTCACCGAGTATCCCTCCGACACCGCGGGCGGACTGATGTCCACCGACGTGTTCACCTTCTCCGAGACGGAAACCGTCGGCACGATCCTGCGCCGGGTCGCCTCCGAGGACGAGGATTTCGAGCGTTACCGCGGCCAGCACCCCTACATCCTGGACGATGCGGGCCGGCTGGTGGGCGTCGTCTCCCTGCGCACGCTGATCACCTCGAAGCGCTCCGTGCCGCTGAAGGACGTGATGGTCGCGCCGCTGTCCGTCGAGCCGCTGACCGAGCTCGGCGATCTGGAGGATGTCTTCGACGATTATCCCTTCCTCGGCATTCCGGTGATCGACGAGGATGGCCGGATGGTCGGCACCGTGTCGCGCACCGCGGTCGGCGAGGCGTCGCTGCAACGCGCCGAGGACGACGCGCTGAAGATGCAGGGTGTCGTCGGCGACGAGATCCGCTCCATGCCGACCCTGCTGCGCGCCCGGCGGCGTCTCTCGTGGCTGACCGTCAACATCGGACTCAACATCGTCGCCGCCAGCGTCATCGCGCTCTACGAGGAGACGCTGACCGCCGTCATCGCTCTGGCCGTCTTCCTGCCCATCGTCTCCGACATGAGCGGCTGTTCCGGCAATCAGGCCGTCGCCGTCACCATGCGCGAGTTGTCGCTGGGCCTGGCGCGGCCGGTCGACATCGTGAAGGTGTGGCTGAAGGAGATCACCGTCGGCGCCATCAACGGGCTGGTGCTGGGCATCCTCATCGGCCTGGCGGCCTGGGCATGGCGCGGCAACCCGTGGATCGGCGTGGTGGTGGGCCTGGCGCTGGCGGCCAACACCCTGGTGGCGGTGTCCATCGGCGGCACGGTTCCACTGGCGCTCAAGCGCTTCAACATCGATCCCGCGGTCGCCTCCGGCCCCATGCTGACGACCATCACCGACATGGTCGGCTTCTTCCTCGTCCTCAGCCTGGCCTCGGCAATGCTGCCGCTGCTGGCGTGAGCAACGCGACAGGCGGTCCTACGAAAGTTCCAGCGGTGCCGTATGGACGTCATTGGCAGCAATACGCATAATGCCGCCAACGCAATTCAGGCGCCGCAAAACGACGCCGGGACATCACTTCTGGGAGGGTGCCGATGTCGGACAACGTGTTTCCCGTTCCCGCGGATATTGCCGCAGGAGCACTGATCGATAACGAAAAATATCTTGAGATGTACCAGAAATCGGTCGATGACCCGGCCGGATTCTGGGGTGAGCACGGCAAGCGGATCGACTGGATCAAGCCGTATACCAAGGTCAAGAACACCTCCTACGACTACCACAACGTCTCGATCAAATGGTTCGAGGACGGCACGCTCAACGTGTCCGCCAACTGCATCGACCGCCACCTCGAGACCCGCGGCGACCAGCCGGCGATCATCTGGGAAGGCGACGACCCGTCCGAGAGCAAGGTCATCACCTACAAGCAGCTGCACCACGAGGTAAACGTCTTCGCCAACGTGCTGCACGCGATGGGGGTCAAGAAGGGCGACCGCGTCACGCTGTACCTGCCGATGATCCCCGAAGCCGCCTACGCCATGCTCGCCTGCGCCCGCTTCGGCGCGGTGCATTCGATCGTCTTCGGCGGTTTCTCGCCCGACAGCCTGGCCGGCCGCATCAAGGACTGCGAGTCCAGCGTCATCGTCACCGCCGACGAGGGCCTGCGCGGCGGCCGCGCCGTGCCGCTGAAGGCCAATGTCGACAAGGCCTGCGAGAAGCTCGCCAGCGTTTCCAAGGTCATCGTCGTCAAGCGCACCGGCGGCGACATCGCCATGCAGGACGGCCGCGACGTCTGGTACCATGAGGAAGCCGACCGCGTGTCCGATCACTGCGCACCGGTGGAGATGAACGCCGAGGATCCGCTGTTCATCCTCTACACATCCGGCTCGACCGGCCAGCCAAAGGGCGTGATGCACACCTCCGGCGGCTATCTGGTCTATGCCTCGATGACGCACCAGTACGTGTTCGACTATCACGACGGCGAGGTCTACTGGTGCACGGCGGATGTGGGCTGGGTCACCGGCCACAGCTACATCGTCTACGGCCCGCTCGCCAACGGCGCCACGACGCTGATGTTCGAGGGCGTGCCGACCTATCCGGATGCCTCGCGCTTCTGGCAGGTCTGCGACAAGCACGATGTCAACATCTTCTACACCGCGCCCACCGCCATCCGCGCGCTGATGGGCGCCGGCGACGATCTGGTGAAGAACACCTCACGCAAGTCCCTGCGCATCCTGGGATCCGTCGGCGAGCCGATCAATCCCGAAGCCTGGATGTGGTATCACAACGTGGTCGGCGAGGGCCGCTGCCCGATCGTCGACACCTGGTGGCAGACGGAAACCGGCGGAATTCTCATCACCCCGCTGCCGGGGGCGACGGCGCTGAAGCCCGGCTCCGCCACGCGGCCGTTCTTCGGTGTGCAGCCGGCGCTCGTGGACTCGGAAGGCGCCCTTCTGGAAGGCGCCACCGAGGGCAACCTGGTGATCCTCGATTCGTGGCCCGGCCAGATGCGCACGGTCTACGGCGATCACGAACGCTTCATCCAGACCTATTTCGCCGCCTACAAGGGCATGTATTTCACCGGCGACGGCTGCCGGCGCGACGAGGACGGCTACTACTGGATCACCGGCCGCGTCGACGACGTCATCAACGTCTCCGGCCACCGCATGGGCACGGCGGAAGTGGAATCGGCACTCGTCGCCCACGCCAAGGTCTCGGAGGCCGCGGTTGTCGGCTACCCGCACGACATCAAGGGGCAGGGGATCTACGCCTATGTCACCCTGATGGAGGGCGAGGAACCGACGGACGAGCTGAAGAAGGAACTGGTTTCCTGGGTGCGCAAGGAGATCGGTCCGATCGCCTCGCCCGACCTGATCCAGTGGTCGCCGGGCCTGCCCAAGACCCGCACGGGCAAGATCATGCGCCGCATCCTGCGCAAGATCGCCGAGGACGACTATGGCGCACTGGGCGATACCTCGACGTTGGCAGATCCGGGCGTTGTCGATGAACTCATCGAGAACCGCCCGAGTACGTGACCCCTTGAGTGCC
>JBFHII010000261.1:0-4953 GCA_041596535.1 Breoghania sp.
CCGGGCCGACAGGCCCGGACCCCGGAATACGGTCAGGCCGCGTTGCTTTCCGGCTCGACAAGCCGGACACCGTCCGGAATCGGCAGAGCTTCGTTCGGGCCGTCGAGAAATTCCACCGCGGTGAACAGAAGATCCGCGTCACCGGTGTTCTCGATGGAATGCAGCTTGTATTCGCCGGCGCCGTAGTGGAAGTGCCGGGTTTCGCCGACGAAGTGCTCGACGTCGCGGATCTCGCCGTTGGAGAAATAGCCGCGCGCCGTTCCCGCCCGATGCGCGCTCCAGAAGTACGGATTGACGTGCCTGTGGAACGCGCAGCGCTTCCCCGGAGGCAGCAGCAGGTGCCACACCCGCACGCGATCGGTTTCCGACACCAGCGTGCTGCCAACGACGCCGCTGAACTCGTTCTTCTTCATGTCCTCATAGACGCCTTCCGGCCAATGGGCGAAAGCCGCCGGATCCGTCGCGGTTTCTATGTGGGCCGAATTCGCCGCCGCCGCGGCCCTGCTCGGTGCTGTTGACATCACGATCTCCCTATTGCTCCCCAAATCAACGGCTTGGGTTGTTCTCACCGCGCAGGCGCGGTTTCGTCGGCGTCACTACAGCCGATCGATATCAGCACGTAAAGCGGACTCTTGCTCGGCTGTCAGCGGGCACAACGGCGGCGCCATGCGCAGCCAGCTGTCATCGTCGCTGCGCCACGCCTGTATCCGCTTCATCGCCGCCACCATCGGATACTTGGACGCGACGGCGCGTGCGGCCTTCACCACCGCGAATGCGGCATCACACCCCGCATCGTCGCCGGACAGCATCGCGGTGATGGCCGCCTGGACCTTCCCGGCGAAGGCATTCGTCGATCCCGAGATGATGCCGGCGCAATTGGCGTCCAGGCCCTCGAAGATCATCGCCTCGTTGGACGGATAGACGTCGAAATTCGCGTCCACGCCGCCGGTCGCCTCGACGAAGGCCCGCGATTGCCTGAAGTCGCCGCTGGAATCCTTCAGTCCGGCGATGACCGGACCGAAGTCCCCGTGCAAACGCTGCACCAGGCCGACGGAAATCGGCGTCATCGACATCTGCGGAAAATGGTAGAGATAGATCCGCAGGCGATCGTCGCCGATCTGCTCGATCAACCGCGCGTAATAGGCGTAAAGCCCCTCGTCGGACGGATCCTTGTAGTAGAACGGCGGCAGCACCAGCACGTTGCGATACCCCGCCTCGAGCGCGGCGCGGGTGAGCGCGACCGCATCCCCGGAGGCGCAGCTTCCGGTGCCGAAGATCACCCGGTCGGGCGCGATCCCCGCCTCGGCAAACGCCGCGGGCAGCGCAAGCCGTTCCTCCAGCGCGATCGACGTTGCCTCGCCGGTCGTGCCGGTCGGAGCGACGCCGTCGCAGCCGCCGTCCGACAGCAGGTACTGGCAGTAGGCGGCGAGCTTCGGCGCATCCAGCCTGCCGCTCTCGTCAAATGGAGAAATCGCCGCCGCGTAAATTCCGCGCTTTGCCTTGCTCATGGGTGGAACAGGCTCCCCTTTGTGGGAAACGACAGGCCGCGTCGGCCCGCCCCGCGGCTCCCGCTAGAGCGTTATCGTTTCGCCGGTTTCGGCGGACTTCGCCACCGCTTCCAGAATCTCGATATTATGCACCAGCTGCTCCGCCGTATACGGGTAGGCGGCCCTGCCTTCGATAGCGGCGGCAAAGGCTTCCAGATTGGCGACGACGGTGTCGGTCCAGTCGTAACGCTCGCGGATGAAATCATGGTCGGTCTGCGCGATCACCAGTTCCGCGACGCCGCCGGGCGTATCGGGATGCGTATCATTGCGCACTTCCACCCATTTGTCCGACCCGAACACGTGGTAGCGGATGAAATGCGGCGTCTTCAGGATGGCGCTGAACGTGCCCGTCATTCCGGATTCGAACTGCAGCTGCACGCTCACCACGTCGCCGGTTTCCCACCCCAGGCAGCGGTCCGCGGTGATCGCCTGCACCGTGCGCACCCTGCCGAACATCGAGACATAGAGATCGCTGATGTGAATGCCCATGCCGGTCATGCCGGCCGCCGGCGCCACGGCCTTCGACGTCCGCCAGTCACCCTTCGGCACGACCGCCAGCTTGTCGTGGCTGAACGCGGCTTCCACATGCATCAGCGTTCCGAGCGCCCCGGCGTCCACCAGCTCGCGAACCCGCGCCATCGCCGGCTCGAACCGCCGCTCGTGCCCGACCCCGAGCACCACCCCTGCCCTCTGGCATGCGTCCGCCGACCGCCTCGCGCTGGCTCCCGTCAGTCCGAGCGGCTTCTCGCAGAACACGTGCTTGCCAGCCGCCGCAACGGCGATCACCTGTTGCTCGTGCAACGTGTTCGGCGTCGTCAGTATCACCGCGTCGATGTCGTCGGACTGCAGCGCGGCGTCGAGATCGTCGGCGGCCTGGGCTCCGTTCTCGACTATCTGCTTCTGCCGCTCCGGCGCAGGATCGATGACCATCCGCACCGTTATCCCGTCATGCCCCTTGAGACGGCGGAACATGTGCTGGCCCCACCAACCGAATCCGGCGATTGCAACGTTGATCATCTGAACTCTTTGATGCTGTGAGAAAAATTAGCCGCGACCGGGCTGGGCAACGCAGTCCACAACGGATTTGAACCTGCCGCGATGGAAGACCAGCGGCGGCCGGTCGGAGACCGAGATCCGGACGACCTCGCCGACGTGTATCTCGTGATCGCCGCCGGGATAGCGGGCATAGCTGCGGCACTCGAACTGCACCGCCGCTCCGTCGATCAGCGGAACGCCGCCGAAGCCGGTCCGGTGCCCGACGCCGCGGAACTTGTCCTCCGACGGCCGCGCGAACTGCATGCAGGTATCCTGCTGGTCTGCCGCCAGCAGGTTGATCGCGAAACTCGGGTTGCTGCGGAACGCGCCGAAGCTCGGCGCGGAATTCGCCAGGCTCCAGAGGATCAGCGGCGGATCCAGTGACACCGAGTTGAAGGAATTGATGGTCACGCCGACCGGAGCGCCCCCGTCACCGATTGTCGTGGCAATCGCCACGCCCGTCGTGAAGTTTCCGAGAGCCTCCCGGAGATCCTTCGGATCGACCCCCGACGGTTCTTCCTGCGGGCATTCCAAGGCGCAAACTTGAGACATCACCGATCCTTCGCCACCACACTCTGTAAGGGCGAACGGTAGAATGGCCCATCCGGTCGTACCAATTATAAAGCCTGATAAGTAACATCAGCTCCGCTGAAACCCGGCGCGCCGCCGCCGCCGATATCAGCAATTCTGAAGCATCCGATCAGACAATATCATTGGGTTTGAAGGGACCGGGTTTCTAAGATTTCCTCATCCGAATTCGTCTGTGAGGTTCACGCTATGGAATTGTCCTTCTTCACCATGCCGATCCATCCTCTCGGCAAGCCTGTTTCGCAGTCGCTGAGGGAAGATCGGGAGGCGTTCCTGCTGGCAGACGAACTGGGTTTCGTGGAAGCCTATGTCGGGGAGCACACCACCGACCTCGCCGAGAACATCACCTCCTGCGTGGCGTTCCTGGCCAGCCTCGCCTACGAGACAAAGACCATACGGCTGGGCACCGGCACCGTGAACCTGCCCAACAGCCACCCCGCCGCGGTGGCGGGCCAGATCGCCATGCTGGACCACATGCTGGAGGGGCGTCTCAATTTCGGCATATCGCCCGGCGGGCTCATGTCCGACGCGAAAATCTTCGGCAATCTGGACAATGATCGCGGCGCCATGTTCCTCGAGGGCATCAACATGATCCTCGATCTGTGGGCCAGCGATGCGCCCTACGATCTCAAGGGCAAGTACTGGAATCTCACGACCCAAAAGACGATGATGCCGGAAATCGGCCAGGGCACGATCATCAAGCCCTACCAGGACCCGCACCCGCCCGTGGTCGGCACCGCGGTGGCGCCCTTCTCCCAGGGCGTGGCGGCGATGGCCGCGCGCGGCTGGGAACCGATCTCGGCGAACTTCCTGCTGCCGAAATGGGTCGCGACCCATTGGCCGAAATACAAGGAAGGCTGCGAGCAAGGCGGCCGTGCCGCCGACCCGGCCAACTGGAGCGTCGCCAAGAGCATCTTCGTGGCCGAGGACGAGGACACCGCGCGGCGCTATGCGACCGACCCCAACGGCCCCTATGTGTCCTACTACAACTCCATCGTCACCAAGATGAAGCGCGGCGGCCGGATGAACCTGTTCAAGAAGGACCAGTCGATGGACGACGACCAGGTGACGCTGGAAGACGTCTGTGACGAGCTGGTCATCCATGGTACGCCTGACAAGGTTGCGGACAGGATCCTCGAACTTCAGGAAACCACCGGTGAATTCGGCAAGCTGGTCTATGCGGGGCACGACTGGGCCGACCCGGCGCTTGCCCGGCGCTCGATGATCCTGATGCGCGAACAGGTCCTTCCCAGGATCAACGATGCGATGAAACCCACCGCGGAGGCAGTCGGCTAGATGACCATTCAGAACGCCAAGATCGGCGACGTATCAATCGCCTACCGGATCGACGGAGACGCGAACAAACCCTGGCTTGTCCTGTCGAACTCGCTGGCGACCGATCACCGGATGTGGGAGCCCCAGATCCGCGACCTGACCAAAACCCACCGCGTGCTGCGCTATGACACCCGCGGCCATGGCTCGAGTTCCGCCGCTCCGCCGCCATACGGGTTTGATGATCTGGCCGGCGATGTCGTCGGCCTGATGGATCACCTGGAGATCCCCGTAGCCAGCTTCATGGGCCTGTCGCTCGGCGGCATGACGGCGCTCGGGCTGGCGCTCGATCATCCCGGACGGATCGACCGCTACATCTGCTGCGACGCCCGCGCCGATGCCCCCGAGATCTACCAGAAGATGTGGCCCGCCAACATCGAACGGGCAAAAACCGAGGGCATGGGCGCCCTGGTCGAACCGACGATCGACCGGTGGTTCACGCAGGCCTTCC
>JBFHII010000262.1:0-4943 GCA_041596535.1 Breoghania sp.
AGTCCCGGCCAGCAGAAGCTGAAGGCCGCGAAGGTGCTGGTGATCGGTGCCGGCGGGCTCGGCGCGCCGGTCTTGCAATCTCTGGCGGCGGCCGGCGTCGGCACGCTCGGCGTCGTCGACGACGACACCGTGTCGCTGTCCAACCTGCAGCGCCAGGTCATCCACGACACCGCGGCGGTCGGCCGTCCCAAGGTGGAGAGCGCGCGCGATTCCGTCGCCCGGCTCAATCCGCATGTCGCGTTCGAGGCACACAACGCACGGATCACCGCGGACAATGCGCTGGAACTGATCTCCGGTTACGACATCGTTGCGGACGGCTCGGACAACTTCGCCACCCGGTATCTTGTCTCCGACGCATGTTTCTACGCCAAAAAGCCGCTGGTGACCGCAGCAGTAGGACAGTTCGACGGCTCGATCACGACGCTGAAACCGCATCTCGCGGGAGAAGACGGATCGCCCAACCCGACGTACCGTTGCCTGTTTCCCGACCGGCCGCCGGAAGGGATTCTCCCCACCTGCGCGCAGGCCGGGGTGCTTGGCGCGCTTACCGGAATCATCGGATCGATGCAGGCGCTGGAGGTGATCAAGGAAATCGTCGGCTTCGGCGAAAGCCTGGTCGGGCGGCTGGTGCTCTATGACGCGCGCTCGATGCGCATGGAAACGATCCGCTACCGCTGGTCGGCGAAAAATCCGCTCAACGGCGCCGCGCCGCAATCGGCGAAGACGGTCCTCGCCGCGGAGTGATATCGCGGAACGGCCGGAGCCGAAAGCACGAAAAAGGCGCGAACCGTCAAGCCCGCGCCTCTTGAATTCGGTGCCGTGATTTAGATCAGTTGATCGTGTCGGCCGGCTGCTGCTGACCCTGCGCCATGTTCTGGCGGTAGAGCGCCGCGAAATCGATCGGGTCGATCATCAGCGGCGGGAAGCCGCCGTTGCGCGTCGCATCGGCAATGATCTGGCGCGCAAACGGGAACAGCATGCGCGGGCACTCGATCAGCACGAAGGGATGCAGGTGCTCGTCCGGAACGCCCGCGACGCGGAAGATGCCGGCATAAATCAGCTCGACCTTGAACAGCGCGCCGCCCGGGTCGGTGGCGGTTGCCTCCAGCGACAGGATGACTTCGAACTGGCTGTCTTCCATCTTGTTCGCGTTGACATTGATGTTGATGTCGAGCTTGGGAGACGACTCGCTCGGCTTCAGCGACTGCGGCGCACGCGGATTCTCGAACGACAGGTCCTTGATGTACTGAACCAGGATGTTCAGGCCCGGCACCGGGCCAGCCTTCGCGCCGGAACCCTGTTCGCCTGCGTCGTTGTTGGTGTCTGTCATCTATCGCGTTCCGTGTTCGGATGCCGGGATCAGGCCGCGCGGCGGCCCGTGTTCCCGGTGAGCTAACATGCCCGGTGGACAACAGACAAGAGGATAGCGGAAAACAGGCAAGCACGGGCGCAGGCGCAGCCGCCCGCGCGACCGCCGACACGGCCCGGCGCGGCTCGGCGCTTGGCGCTCGTGACGGCGCGGTCTATGACTGAGCGCCTGCGATCCGCCCACAGCCCGCCTGGTGCCCCATGGCCGACGACATTCCCGCCCACCTGTTCGAAAACCGCCTGCTTCGGCTCGACACGCTGGTCCGCCTGCGCTGGCTGGCGGTGACAGGCCAGACGTTGGCGATTCTGGTCGTGCATGTCGGCCTCGGCTTCGAGGTGCCGATGGGCTTTTCCTTCGCCCTGATCGCGCTGTCTGCCTGGCTCAACCTGTTTCTCAAGGTCTACTACGGCGCGACCCAGCGCCTGCCCGAGCGCTGGGCGACGGTGCTGCTGGCCTACGACGTGTTGCAGCTCGCCGGTCTTCTGTATCTGACCGGAGGCCTTGGCAATCCCTTCGCGTTCCTGCTGGTGGCACCGGTGATGGTCTCGGCCACGGCGCTGCCGCCGCGCAACACGCTGGTGCTGGGCGGCATCGCCACCCTTGCCGCGACGTTCCTCGCCCTGTTCCAGATGCCGCTGCCGTGGCGGCCGGGCGAGACTTTCGAGCTGCCGCTGTTCTACCAGTTCGGAGTCTGGGCCGCGCTCTTGTGCTCGCTCGCCTTCATGGCCGTCTACGCCTTCCGCGTGGCGCAGGAAGCCCGGCTGCTGGCGCAGGCGCTGTCGGCGACCGAGCTGGTTCTGGCCCGTGAGCAGCATCTGAGCGCGCTCGACGGGCTGGCGGCGGCGGCGGCGCATGAACTGGGCACGCCGCTCGCCACCATGGTGCTGACCGCCAAGGAGCTGGAGACCGAAATCGAGCCCGGCGACCCCCGGCACGATGACGTTGCGCTGATCCGCAGCCAGGGCGAGCGCTGCCGCGAAATCCTGCGCAAGCTCACCTCGCTGTCCAGCGACGAGCACGATGCGTTTTTCCAGTTGTCGCTGTCGCATCTGGTGGAAGATATCACCGCGCCGCACCGCGATTTCGGCATTTCCATCCGTGTCGAGGCGCAGGGCGACGGCGTGGAGCCGTCCTGTCCGCGCAACCAGGCGGTGCTCTACGGCCTGGGCAACCTGGTCGAGAACGCCGTCGATTTCGCCCGCTCCGACGTCCTCGTCTCGATGCAATGGAACGACGAGACCGTGATGCTGTCGATCATCGATGACGGGCCGGGGTTTTCCGTCGATGTCATCAGCCGCATCGGCGAACCCTATGTGACGACCCGCGACAAGCCGCGCAGCGATGAACCCGCGGCCGGCGGGCTCGGCCTCGGGTTCTTCATCGCCAAAACCCTGCTGGAGCGCACCGGCGCGCGGCTGCGGCTGGAGAACCGGCGTCCGCCGGAAACCGGGGCGATCGTCAAGGTGCAATGGCCCCGCAGGGCCTTCGAGCAGGGATCTGCCTATGCCCGCGACCAGGGCGATGATTAAACAGACAATTGCCCAGGGCCGGGCGGGTGCCTATGTTGAGGAAAATGATGCGCCGTGACGACAGGACGGGAAGACACATGACGGAAGAGTCGAACGCCGGTATCAGCGACCAGGCAGGGTCCGCCCCGGCGGCCTCGAGCCAACCGGACGACGCGCCGCACGGGGACGTTCAGGGCGCGCGGCTGCTGATCGTCGATGACGACCGGCCGTTTCTGCACAGACTCGAGCGCGCGATGGAAAAACGCGGCTTTGACACGGTGTCCGCGGAGACCGTGGCCGACGCGATCGCCAAAGTGAAGGCGCAGCCGCCGGCCTATGCGGTCGTCGATATGCGGCTGGGCGACGGCAGCGGGCTCGATGTCATCGCCGAACTGCAGGCGCGCCGGCCGGACGCCCGCGCCATCATCCTCACCGGGTACGGCAACATCGCCACCGCCGTCACGGCCGTGAAGCTGGGCGCGGTGGATTATCTCGCCAAGCCCGCGGACGCGGACGAGATTTACGCGGCGCTCACGCAGAAGCCGGACGAGAAGGCGGAGCTGCCGGAAAACCCCATGTCGGCCGACCGGGTGCGCTGGGAGCACATCCAGCGGATCTACGAGCTGTGCGACCGCAACGTCTCGGAGACGGCACGCCGGCTCAACATGCACCGCCGCACGCTGCAACGCATTCTTGCCAAGCGCGCCCCGCGCTGAAGCAAGCCGGTTCGCCCGGACCCATCTGTCGCGGCCGGATCCGGCGTCAGGCGGTTGCCGGACCCGACACGCCGGCTTCCCAGCCCAGGATCGCCCGCTTGCGGGTCAGGCCCCAATGGTAGCCGCACAGGTTGCCGGTCTTGCCCAGCACCCGGTGGCACGGCACCACGAAGGAAATCGGGTTCTTGCCCACCGCGGTGCCGACCGCACGCGCGGCCTTGGGCTTGCCGAGCCTGGCCGCGATGTCCGAGTAGGTGGTCGCGCGGCCGAGCGGAATGCGCAACAGGGTCTCCCAGACCCGCACTTCGAAATCCGTACCGATCATGACCACCCGCAGCGGCCGGTCGGCGCTCCATTCGCCCGGATCGAAGATCCGTGCCAGATAGGGCGCCGTTGCCTCGGGATTTTCGACGAACCGGGCATTGGGCCACCGGCTGGTCATGTCCTCGAGCGCCGCCGCTTCCTCACCGGGATCGGCGAAGGCAAGGCCCGCCAGCCCGTGTTCCGTCACCATCAGCAGCGCCAGGCCGAAGGGCGAGGGGTGGAACGCATACGACATCGTCAGCCCGCCGCCGCGCGCCTTGTAGACGCCGGGCGTCATGGCCTCGTGGGTGACGAAGAGATCGTGCAACCGGCCGGGCCCCGAGAGCCCGAGTTCATAGGTGGCATCCAGCACCGACGCCGCACCGCGCAACAGCTCACGCGCATGATCCAGCGTGATCGCCTGCAGGAACTGCTTTGGCGTCAGCCCCGCCCAGCGCGAGAAAACCCGCTGCAGATGCGCCGGTGACAGATCCGCGGCGGCCGCGATTTCGTCCAGTCCCGGCTGCTCGCGCCAGCTGTGGGTGATGAATTCCAACGTCTTGCGGATGGTCTGGTAGTCGCGCGCGGAAACCTCGGGGTCCGCCGCAAGGCTGCGCCCGATCTCATCCGCGACTGCTCCGGTGACTACATTCATGGCTCATCTCCGTATCTTCGGATCAGAGTATGTCCGCGCGGTGCCGCCAGCCACCCGATTCTTGCGGCGCGCGGCGCGTTGCCGACCGCACTCAGGCGGTCGAGCCTCCCCCGCTCCCCGCGCTTTGGGCAGTGGTGTTTTCCGTGGCGGAGACGAACAGGTCCCGATCATCGCGATCCGCACCGCCAGGATCAGCGACATCGGCGGCGCCCGGCTCCGCGGGCAGTTCGGCCACCGCCTCGGAGGGAGCCTCGGCCGCGCGGGCTCCCTGGAGTTCCGCGAACAGCGGATCAACGGGCTTCGCGGGCGCGGGGCGGCGGGCCGACGATGCGCCGGATCCGGTCTTCCAGCCAAGTTCGGGCAGGGCGATGATCCGGGTGCCGCTCAGATCG
>JBFHII010000263.1:0-4941 GCA_041596535.1 Breoghania sp.
CGCTCTTGGCATCAGACATGAAACAGCACCGTTGTGGCGGATGGGAAGCGCGGCCCTCCGGGACCGCGCGGATCAGGCGCTACTGCAGGGGAGCAGGGCGCACCAGCGGGGTGCGCGTACCGTCCGCCGCAAGCGGCGGCAGCACCACGATGGCGCCGGGCTTGGGCGCATAGGCCACGGGCGCATTGCCTGGCGCCGCCCTGGCGACCACATCCGGTTTGCGCACGGGCAGCGGATGGCTGTCGCCCCTATCCGGCGTGTCATCCAGCTCGCCGGTGGCGATCGACGCGTAGCGTGGCGCCCGCGCACCCTTCGGCACGCCGAGCTCCACGGGAATCGGGGCATAGGTGCGGATCCGCGGCCCGAGCAAGGAATTCATCACCTTGGCCCAGTCGACCTTGCCGTCGGATTTCTTGGGTGTCTTCGCCGGCGCCTTGGCGGTGGTTGCCTGCGGCAGCAGACGGGCGTTCTTGGCGCTGATGGCATAGCCGATCGCAACGCCGGGAGGCATGCTGCCCTTGGCGTCCGCCAGTGCCGACGCACCCCCCGCATAGCGCGCCATCAGTTCGTCCACGCCGGGCTTGCTCGCGCGCTTGCAGTAGCCCTTCGGCGGCGGCGCCTTGGCCACGGCGGGGCGGCGCAGGTCCGACAGCGACTTGCCGCCGCCGAACAGGCCCGGGCGGTCGTCAAATCCCTTTTCGATCAGCGCGCGCGCCGCAGCCGCCCGTTCCAGGCCGGACGCCGCACCGAGCACGATGGCAACCAGCGTGCGGCCGCCGCGCTTGGCCGACACCGCGACGTTGTAGCCGGAATCGCAGATGAAGCCGGTCTTCAGCCCGTTGGCGCCGCGCACCCGCAACAGATACTCACGGTTGGCGGATTTCAGTGTCCGCTTGCCGAACCGGATGCCGGCGTGATTGTAGTAGTCACGGTACTGCGGGAAATCCGACCACAGGGCGCGGATCAGCAGTGCCATGTCATAGGCCGTGACAATCTGGCTGTCGTCGGGCAGGCCGTGCGGATTGTTGAAGCGGCTGTCGCGCATGCCCAGCCGCGCCGCTTGTGCATTCATCAGCTTCGAGAACCCGCTCTTGGAACCGCCGACGGTCTCCGCCAGCGCCACGGCGACATCGTTGGCCGACTTGACCAGCACCATCTTCAGCGCGTTGTCGACGGTCATTTTCGTGCCGGGCTTGAACCCCATCTTGCTGGCCGGTTCCGCCGCGGCGGCGGCCGACATCACCACCGGCGAGGTCAGATCGATGCGCTTGGCCCGCAGCGCGTCGAACGTCACATAGGCCGTCATCAGCTTGGTCAGCGACGCGGGATGCCATTTCTGAAACGCGTTGTGCTGCTCGATGACCCGGCCGCTTTCCTGCTCGAACACCAGCCAGGACGCGATCTCGGCGCGCGCCGGAAGGCCCGACAGCATGGCCAGCGACAGCGCCGCGGCTGCAAGCCGTCCCGGGCGGCCGATGCGCCGGGCGGCAGGACGCGGCTGTTGCATGATGTTTGACGCGATTGACTGTCGAGAACGCCTGAATAAGGCCACGCGCGATATCCCAAACTTGAATGCGAAAAACGAACGAAGCCATCCGGCGGCTTCCGGCCCTCTACCGGCCGACTTCCCGCCAGACCGCGAGATCACGGCGCCACCCGGGCGACGCACCGGTTGCTCCGGGAGGACGCCCTGACACGGCTCACCCTGCAAGGAATAGCCGAAATCGGGGGGGTGTTGCAAAAATTTTCTGTGCGGACGCAGGGCGCGCCCATCAGCATGCCGCGGGGTCGGGCGCATGAAAACAGGGCATCGCACGATCTGCGATGTTGCATGTTTTTTGTGCAGATGCTGTGAATTCGCGCGCGCGTTGTCGACATTCGGGTCAATCCGGCGGACAGAATAGGCTACCAAGGACGGGCCGCGTCGCGACGGCCCCCCGGCTTGCCGCTACTGGCCCCCGGATTGCTACAGACAGGATGAGAAATCCTGTTGCCCGGGATGCCGGAAGGCCGCGCGCGGTTCGACACGCCGCTCCGCTACCGCCCGGCTGCGCCGCGTCAGGCCTGTTTCAGGTACCGGCGTCCATGATTGCCGGCATCGCCAATTCGGTCAGCGTATCCATGCTTGTTTCCGTCGTTGCGGAGTCCATTGAAGAACCTGCCGGGGCCGCGTCCAGCGCGGCCGGCGTGGTGGTGCCCGGTCGCGAGGCACGGCTTCAGCGGGCCCGCGGCACGGGGCGCGTTTCCTTCAAGCTGCGCGACGACGCCACCGTGCTTGATGGTCTCGGTCAGAACGGCTGCGCGAAGATCCGGCTGCCGCGCACCCGCGCCACACACCCCGTGGCCGTGCTGCTGAACACCGCCGGCGGCATTACAGGCGGCGACAGGCTGGATTACACCGCGCGCTGGGCGGCGGGCACACGCGCCACGGTCACCAGCCAGACCGCCGAGCGGATCTACCGCCGGTTCGAGGGTGTGGGCGAGGTCAGCAACACGCTGCATGTCGCCGACGGCGCCTCGGCCGAATGGCTGCCGCAGGAAACCATTGTCTTCGACCGTTCCGGCCTGAACCGCACGTTCACCGCCCATCTGGAAGGGTCCGCCCGGCTGCTGGCGCTGGAAACCGTGGTGCTCGGCCGCACCGCCATGGGCGAGACGGTCACCGATCTGAATTTCCGCGACCGCTGGCGCGTCCACCGCGATGGCCGGCTGTGCTTCGCCGACGACACCCGGCTCGTCGGCGATCCGCAGGCGATTCTCGCAGGCCCCGCCACGGGCAACGGCGCGCGCTGTTTCGCCACGCTGGCCGATTTCGGCCCGCAGGCCGAGGAGCGGCTGGAGACCGCACGCGCGATCCTCGCGGACTGCGCCTGCGAGGCGGGCGCCAGCGCCTGGAACGACAGGCTGCTCATCCGTTTCGTCGCCACCGACAGTCAAAAACTGCGGGGCGATCTGATACGCTTTCTGGAACGCTACCGCGCCGCACCGCTGCCGCGCGTGTGGCACTGCTGATCACCCGCGACCCGGAGTCCCCATGAACCTCACGCCCAGGGAAAAAGACAAGCTGCTCATCGCCATGGCGGCGATGGTGGCCCGCCGCCGCCTGGAACGCGGCGTCAAGCTGAACTATCCCGAAGCCATCGCGCTGATTTCCGATTTCGTGACCGAAGGCGCGCGCGACGGCGCAACCGTTGCCGAGCTGATGGAGAAGGGCGCCCATGTCATCACCCGCGAGCAGGTGATGGAGGGCGTCGCCGAGATGATCCATGACGTGCAGGTCGAGGCGACCTTTCCCGACGGCACCAAGCTCGTGACCGTGCACGAACCCATTCGCTGATCCTTCCGGAGATGAACCCAATGACCGCCAAGAAGCAGTCTCGTGCCGTCGTTCCCGCTGTCTTCGCCGCCGCATCGGCACTCGCGGCAACACCCGCGCTGGCCCATCCCGGCCTGCACGAGGGCTCGACCCTTGTGTCCGGCCTGATGCATCCGCTCGGCGGCACCGATCATGTGCTCGCCATGGTCGCGGTCGGCGTCTGGTCGGCGCTCTCGGGCGGCCGCAGCCGCCTCGTCTGGCCCGCGGCCTTCGTGGCCGCCATGCTGGGCGGATTCGCACTGAGCGCCTCGGGCGTTGCCGTGCCGCTGGTCGAGCCGGGCATTCTGGCCTCCGTCGTCATCCTCGGCCTGGCTGTCGCCATGGCGCCCCGTGTGCCGATGGCGGCGGGTGCCGGAATCGTCGCCTTCTTCGCGCTGTTCCACGGCGCCGCGCACGGTCTGGAAGCCCCGGCCGGAAGCCTCGCGCTCTATGCGCTGGGCTTTGCGGGTGCGACGGGCGCGCTGCACCTGGCCGGCCTCGGCTTCGGCATGCTGGCGGGCGATCGCGCCGGCCGCATTGCCCTGCGCGCCGGTGGCGCACTGACAGCCGTGGCAGGCCTCGCCCTGACCATCGGCGCCTGAGCAGGAGACGAACCATGATTCCCGGAGAACTGTTTCCCGCCGATGGCGAGATCGAGCTCAACGCCGGCCTCGAGCCCCTGACGCTGGAGGTCGCCAATTCCGGTGACCGTCCGGTCCAGGTCGGCAGCCATTATCATTTCGCCGAGACCAACGCGGCGCTGTCCTTCGATCGCGAGAAGGCGACGGGCTACCGGCTGGACATCCCCGCCGGCACCGCCGTGCGCTTCGAGCCGGGCCAGACGCGCATGGTCACGCTGGTGCCCTATCGCGGCGGCCGCACGGTCTACGGTTTCAATCAGAAGGTGATGGGCGCGCTCTGACGGTGATCCCGCCTGATGCGCCACGCCGCTTTCCCGGCGCTCCTTGCCGTTGCCCTCCATTCGGGAGAATTCAATGCCCTACAAAATGCCCCGCGCCGCCTATGCGGACATGTTCGGCCCCACCGTGGGCGACCGCGTCCGGCTTGCCGACACCGACCTGATCATCGAGGTGGAGCGCGATCTCACCACCTATGGCGAGGAGGTCAAGTTCGGCGGCGGCAAGGTGATCCGCGACGGCATGGGCCAGAGCCAGGTGACGCGGGCAGGCGGCGCGGTCGACACGGTGATCACCAACGCGCTGATCGTCGACCACTGGGGCATCATCAAGGCCGACGTCGGCCTCAAGGACGGCCGCATTCACGCCATCGGCAAGGCCGGCAACCCGGACGTGCAGCCCGACGTGGACATCGTCATCGGCCCGGGCACGGAAGCCATCGCGGGAGAGGGCAAGATCCTCACGGCCGGCTTCATCGACAGCCATATCCATTTCATCTGCCCGCAGCAGATCGACGAGGCCATCGCCTCGGGCGTCACCACCATGCTGGGCGGCGGCACAGGACCGGCGACGGGCACCAACGCCACCACCTGCACGCCCGGCTCCTGGCACCTGGCGCGCATGCTGCAGGCAGCCGAGGCGTTTCCGATGAACCTCGGCTTCGCCGGC
>JBFHII010000264.1:0-4938 GCA_041596535.1 Breoghania sp.
GCGCAACATTGCCCTGCTGCGCGCGGACCTGGCCAGCCAGCAGGCCGCGCCGCCGCGGCGCGCGACGGGCGACCGGTTCCACCCGACGTGAAGATATCCGAGCCCGGTTCTCTTTGACCGGCAACCGCTCTAGGATCGCCGCATGAAAGCGATCCTTTTGCTGACCTCGGGGGCCATCCTTTGCAGTGCCACGGCCGCGGGCTGGGTGTGGCTGAACGCGCTGGCCTGCGGCATGAACACCACGGGCTGCAGCAAGCTCACGCTGAACTGGGACGACTGGGAAAGCCTGAGCTTCTTCGTGCCGAGCTTCGCCCTCGGACTGGGGCTGATGGCCGCCGGCGGCTGGCGCATTCTCAAGCGCTGATGGGCCGCCTCGGGCAGATGCCCCGGGGGACGGCGGACGGCCACGCCACCCGCCGCGCCCATGACCATGCGCGCTACTTCTTCAGCAGATCGCGGATTTCTTCCAGCAGCACCTGATCGCGCGTCGGCGCGGGCGGGGCTTTCGCCTCCGGTGCGGCGGCTTCCTTGCGGCGCAGCCTGTTGACCGCCTTGACCAGCATGAACACCGCGAAGGCGACGATCAGGAATTTCAGGACCGCGTTGACGAACAGTCCGATGTTCCAGGTGACGGCGCCGGCCTCGGAAGCCGCTTCAACCGTCGCGTAGGGGCCGGCAGGATTACCCTGCTGCAGGACCACGAAGAGGTCCGAAAAATCCACATTGCCGAGCAGCATCCCGACCGGCGGCATGATGATGTCATCGACCATCGACGAGACGATGGCGGTGAACGCCGCACCGATGACAATACCGACAGCCATGTCGAGCACATTGCCCTTCATGGCGAATTCCTTGAATTCCTTGAGCATCAGCCCCCTCCTGCGGTCTCCCGCCTAACCAATCAATCCAAAATCGAACACGCGCCGAAATCACCGGCAACACCCCTTTTTAATACAGGTCCGATCAGGATCGTACATTGATATTTCATGCAGGAGACGCCCGGACCAATACCGGAGCGTCAGCAAGCCGGCGGAGACGGCGCCCTTGTTCCGCCGCGCGTGTGATCGCGCGGCCGGCGGCCGTGCCGCCGGTTTCACCCCGCAAACGGCGTTTCGGGCACCGGGGTGACCGGGCGGCCGGTGTCGAACCAGCTTTGCAGATTGTCGATGACCAGCTGCCCCATGGCGTTGCGGGTGGGTATCGAGGCGGAGGCGACATGCGGCAGCAGCACGGTGTTGTCGCACGCCAGCAGCGCGTCCGGCACCTTCGGCTCGAACTCGAAGACATCCAGCCCGGCGCCGGCGATGACACGCCGGTCCAGCGCATCGGCCAGCGCCGCCTCGTCGACCACGCTGCCGCGGCCGATGTTGACGAGATAGCCGTCCGGACCGAGCGCCGCCAGCACCTCGGCATTGATGATGTGCCGGGTCGCCGCGCCGCCCGGCGCCACCGACATCAGCACGTCGCAGGCCTGCGCCATCCCGATGAGCGAGGGATAATAGCGATACGGCACGTCGGGCTGCTTGCTGCGGCCGTGGTAGACGATGGTCATGCCGCAGGCCTCGGCGCGCGTGGCGACCTGCTTGCCGATACGGCCGAGCCCCAGGATGCCCAAGGTCCGGCCCTTCAGCGAACCGCGGGTCAGCGGATAGGGGCCCTCGGTGACCCAGCGCCCGGCGCGCAGGTGCTTCTCGGCGGCGGGCAGCTCGCGCACCACCATGAGCATCAGCGCCAGCCCGGTGTCGGCGACCTCGTCGTCGAGCACGCCCGGGGTATGGGTGACGATGATGCCGCGCGCGGCCGCCGCCTGCGTGTCCACCGCGTCATAGCCGACGCCGAAGTTGGCGATGATCTCGAGCTTCGGCAACTGGCCGATCAGCGCCGCGTCGATGCCGGTCTGGCCGCAGGCCACCGCGCGGATGCGCTGGCCGGGTCCCGCGGCGAAGGCCTCGCGGTCATCGTGCTCCCAGATCTTGTGCACGGTGAACCGCGCCTCCAGCCCATCGACGACATAGGGCAGCATCGGCCCCGCAATCAGAACTTCCGGACGGCTCATGGCCCATTCCCCCACTCACGCGATTGCGCCGTTACGGCTCGGTTGCCGCATGCTGACGCGCTTCGCGGGAGCCCGCAAGACGCCGCAGCTGCCGATCGGGCAAAACTCATTCAATCGTCAGGACAAAGCGGGCAATCGCCAGGACAAGGCGGGCACGGCACCGGGCGCCCTATCCGGCCGGCCCTTCGGCGGTGCTCTCGCGCAGCTTCAGCGTGGGCGCGATGAGCACCCGCTCGGACGCGACGCTCTCGCCCGAGATCTGCGCCAGCACCATCCGCGCCGCCCGCTCGCCGATCTCCCGCGCGCCATTGTTGACGGAGGTGAGCGACGGCGTGGAGGCGGCCGCGCCGATGATGTCATCGTAACCGGCGACCGCGATGTCGGGTCCCGCATCGAGCCCCGCGCGGCGCAGGGCCTCGACCAGCCCGCGCGCGATCATGTCGTTGAAGCAGAAGATGGCGGTGGGGCGCGGCCGGTGCGCCAGGATCCGGTCGACCGCCTCGAACCCGTCGGCGCGGGTCATCAGTTCGGGCACGTCGAGCTGGCTTTGCACGTCGATCCCCGCCTCCTCCAGGGCGGCGACCCAGCCTGCGCGGCGCTGCACGCCCGAGGACGATTCGCGGCGTCCGCCGATCATCGCGATATGGCGGTGGCCCTGGTCGATGAGCTGGCGGGTGAGCATGCGCGCGCCGGTGACATCGTCGCCGCGCACCACCGGCGCGTTCACGCCGGGCAGATCGCGGCAGATCAGCGTCACCGGCAGGCCGGTGTCCACCAGCCGGTTGATCTCCTCGCTGGCGGTGCCCACCGAGGGGCACAGCACCAGCCCGTCGGCGCGATGCTGCAGCAGCGCCCGGGTGAAGACCCGCTGGCGCTCCACGTCGTCGCGATGATTGCAGATGAAGACGATCTGATCCTTCTCGCCCAGGGCATCCTCCAACGCGCGAAAGATCTCCGCGAAATAGGGATTGAGGATGTCGTGCACGGCGACGCCGATGACATTGGATCGCGCGGTCCTCAGCGCCGCGGCGGAGCGGTTGTAGATATAGCCCAGCTCGCGTGCCGCCTGCTGCACCCGTTCGCGCGTCGCCTCGGCGACCAGCGGGCTGTCGCGCAGGGCGAGGGAAATCGTCGCGGTGGAGACGTTCAGCGTCTGGGCGAGCTGGCTCAGCGTCAGCCGGCCGCGCCGCGCGGGCCTGGGCGCGTCGTCACCCGCCGGCCCGGCTGCCGCGGGCTGCGTCTTGCCGCCCGGCCGATTGTCGTTGTCCGGCATCGCGCCGCTCCCGTTTCGCCAGCGACCTTATCGCCCGCAATCCGGGCGGGAGCAAGGCCGCGCCCGGGTGGCGAGGCGTCAGCTGTCCTGCACGGGCATCGGCGCGTTGGGGCCTTTGACGCGGCGCTCGCGATACAGCAGATACAGGCCCGAGGCGATGACGATCGAGGCGCCGATGATCGTCGAGCGGCCCGGCAGGTCGTCGAACACCAGGTAGCCGAGCGCGACCATCCAGACGATCTGCGTGTAGAAGAACGGCGCCAGCACCGGCGCCGGCACCGTGGCATGCGCCTTGATCAGCAGCCAGTGGCCGAAACCGCCCAGCACGCCGGTGCACAGCAACAGCACCCAGGTCAGCGCGTCGGGCGGCATCACCCAGTCCGCCACCGCCATCGGCGTCACCGCCACGACGGCCACGGCGGCGGAGAGAATCAGCATCCCCTGCACGCCGTCGGTCTTGGTCAGAATGCGCGTCATCAGCGCGTAGAGCGCGTAGCAGATCATGGCGGCGACGGAAAAGATCACCGCCCAATGCAGCCCGCCGCTGCCGGGCTGGGTCACCACCAGAACGCCGATGAAGCCGACGCAGATGGCGGCCCAGCGACGCGGCCCAGCCCATTCGCCCAGCACCGGCCCCGCAAGCGCCGTGACCAGCAGCGGCCCGGCGAACATGATCGACACGGCCTCGGCGAGCTGCAGATATTGCAGCGCGATGAAATTGAACCCGGTGGTCGCGGCCAGACACAGCCCGCGCAGGATCTGCAGAACAGGCCGGTCGGTCTTGAGGATGTGGCGATGTTTCCAGGCCTTGAAGACGATCAGCGTCACCAGAAGATGCGTGGCAAAACGAAACCACACGACCTCCATCGTCGGCACGAACTGGCCGGTGTATTTGGCCAGCGTGTCGAGTACCGAGAAAATGATCACCGTGCAGACGATCAGCATCACGCCGACGAGGCGCGTGCGCATTTCCTCGGCCGTGAAACCGCCCGTGTCGTCGACATTGATGTCCACTCGGCCCGACTCGCGTCGCCTGTCCGCCATGGATCCCCCGGATTGTGGTGAAAGCACCGGACATCCCGGCGGCCAAGGATGCGCGCGGCAGAACCCGTCACGCGGCCGCGAGGGTAAAGCATCGGACGCGTCGCGACCATTGCACGAATTGCATAGCGGAAGGCGATCCGGCCGCCTCAGGCGCATGCCGGAGGCGGCTGCTCAGACGGCGGGCTCGTCGAGCTTGCCGGCGGTCGTGCCGCGCACGGCCTTCTTGCCGGATGCCTTGCCGGCCGCGGACGTCGCGGCCATCTGCTTGCGCGCGGCCCTGTCGGCGGCCCGGACATCCGCAGCGCTGACCGCGCCGGGCGACGCCACGATGCCCTCCGCCGCGTCTTCTGCGTCGTCGCCAGCGGCGGCTTCGGCATCGATCTCGTCGTCGAGCCGGGGATCCTCGAAGACGCTGGCGGCGAGATTGCGTTCCACGACGCGCAGCAGCTTGCGCAGCTTCTTGCGGTCCTTGTCGTCGAGCCCGGTCAGCGCCTCGCGCTCAAGCCGCTTCCAGCAGCGGTCGATCAGCTCGACGCGCGCCCGCCCCTCGTCGGTGAGGCAGACC
>JBFHII010000265.1:0-4917 GCA_041596535.1 Breoghania sp.
CATTCCCGATTTCGGCATCGAAAGCCGACAGGATCTGCGCAGCCGCGTCGCCGTTCTGCTCCACGTAGTAGTCGCGAATCTGCGGCAGGATCGCAGCCGCGATCGCCTTGCGGGTCTCGGCCGGTACGTCGACGACCTTCGTGCCCGTCTTCTCGAACGCGGGCAAAGCCTGGTTCTCGATGACGTCGAAGGTCTTTTCCGCGGTCAGCTCTGCACCGGCGGCGACCGCATCACGGATTTCCGACCTGCAATCGTCGGACAGGCCATCCCACCAGATTTTCGACACGGAGACGATCTGGTCGAGCGTTCCGTGATTGCTTGTGGTGACATAGTCCTGCACCTCATGGAATTTCATGAAGTAGTTGGTATCGATCGGATTTTCCTGCGTGTCGATCGCGCCGTTCTGCAAGGCGGCGTAGGTTTCGGCAAACGGCATGTCGACCGCCTGCATGCCAAGCAGCTTGTCCTGCAGCTTGATGATCTCGGAAGGCATCACGCGGGCGCGGAGGCCTTCGTAATCGGCCAGTTCGACAATCGGCTTGTTGGCCGTCCATGTCTTGTAGCCGGTGTACCAGATCGCCAGCGACACGACGCCCTTCTCTTCGGTCGTGTCGAGAAGGGCGCGCATGGCGGGACCCTCGTGGATCTTCTTCAGCTGCTCGTATTCAGCGGGCCAGTAGAACGGGAAATCCATGATCCCCACCAGCGGCTGAAAGCCGACCATGAAGGACGCCGGCAGGATGGACATCTCGATCGCGCCAATCTGCATGCCTTCGATCAGGTCCGTCGTGCCTCCCAGTTGCGAGCTGGGAAAGAGATTGACCTGGATATCGCATGTCTTCGATGCCGCCAGGCGCTCGGCCATGAGCTTTGCGCCTTGTCCTCGCGGCGCCGATTCCGGCACCAGAAAACCGACCTTCATGACGGCCTGTGCGGAGGCCTCCTGTGTGCCGAACCCGACAGATGCCGCGGCGGCGGCGATCCCTGCGCTGATGGCGACTGCAAACCTTAGATTCATCGTTCTTCGTCCTCTGGAGGTACAGGTTATTATTTTGCTGTGTTGGTGGCCGCCGAGTACCAGTCAAAAATCTCCTCGCCGGTACTGAAGGCCACGTCGTCGTAAGCCGCGATCTTCTCGAGCAAGTCGCGGAAGTAACGGGCGCGGTGCGGTGCACCCATGATGTAGGGATGAACCACAAGCGCCATGACACGCGCGGATTTCTCCGAATCCGCGTATATCTGCTCGAACTGATCAAGGCCGCGCTGATAGTATTCGCGGGCCGGATGATGCTGGATGAGCATCATCGCAACGTCGTTGCACTCCTGCGTGTAGGGCACGTTGACGATGTCGCCGCCGCGGGTTTTCAGCTTCACGGGCTGATCGTCGAGAACCCAGTCGCAGACATAGTCGTAGCCTTCTTCGACGAGCAGGTCCGGTGTTTCCCAGGTCTCTGTCAGGCCCGGTCCGAGCCAGCCGCGCGGACGGCGTCCGGTGAACGTCTCGATGGCTTGGGTCGTGCGGCGGATGTCTTCCCGCTCGTCCTCAACCTTCTGCATGTTCTTCTGGGTATAGCCGTGCCCGATGAACTCCCAGCCGTTGTCGAGCGCGGCCTGCGAGATCGGACGGTAGCTCTCGACCGCGGTGCCGTTGATCGCGAGCACGGCCTTGATCCCGAGCGTGTTGAGGGTTTCGAGTATCCGCCAGAAGCCCACGCGGTTGCCGTACTCATGCCAGGCCCAGTTGGGAATATCGGGCGAGGGCGAGCCGCCTGCCGGGGGGGTGAGGACGGTCCGCGGCATGGTTGCCTTCGGGTCCCATTCCTCGATGTTGACGATAACCCAGACAGCCATCCGCTTGCCGTCCGGAAGCTTGAGCCCCTCGCGATCGGTGATCGGCGAATAGGAAATTCGTTCGGTGGGCAGCATGCGTATCTCCCTAAGACAACGGCGGGGCGATGGTTACGGTCAGGGTGGGCAACCCGTCGAAGTGCACCGTGACGACATCGCCGGGGACAACCGGGCCGACACCGGCCGGCGTCCCTGTGAGGATGATGTCGCCCGGTTCCAGCGTGTACTGTGTGGAGAGATGCGCGATAATGTCGGCGACTCCCCAGATCATCAGCGAAATGTCGCTTTGCTGCTTCGTCTCGCCATTCACCTCGAGCGTGAGCAGCCCTTCGGTCAGGTCGCCCGCGGTGGACCGCCGCACGAGATTGCCGCAGGGGGCGGAGTGATCGAATGATTTTCCCGCTTCCCACGGATGGCTCATGTCGCGGCAGTCGAACTGCCGGTCGCGCCGGGTCAGGTCGATGCTCACCCCGTAGCCGAAAACGTGGCCGAATGCATCCTCTGGGCTGATGTCGCGTCCGGTCTTGCCGATCGCCACGGCCAGCTCTCCCTCGAACTGCAGATCGGTGGTTGCCGAGGGGTAGGGGACGGAGGCGCCGCTGGGAACGATCGCGTCGGTCGGCTTCTGGAAGAAAAACGGCGGGTCGCGCTCGTCGCCTTCCTTCATCTCGCGGATGTGGGCGATGTAGTTCCGCCCGACACAATAAATGCGCCGTACGGCGAAACTGGCGTCCTCGCCCTCTATGGGAAGGTCTTTGGGCGGGTAGGCGAATTGGACTGTCATACGGGCATCAATCCTAGATGAAGACTGAAAGTATGATCATAGAATGCAATTCGGCAGTCAATGGCAAAAATTGCATTCATTTCAGATTCGCCTTCGGGCGCGCGCCGGCGGCAACGCGAATGCAACAAGCCGCAGGCAAGCGCCGTCACCGGATGCGGCAGGCGCATCCGGTGACATCGTCATCCGGCGGTCGTCGGAAAGCGACGTGTGATGGAAGCCTAGTCGGGGCTCTTGCGGGCCATGTCGCGGATAATCGCGCGCCGGACGTCAAGAACATGGTTCCTCATGATCTCTTCGGCCTTTCGCGGCTTACGCGTGAGGATTGCCTCATAGATCGCTTCATGCTGCTTGATCCGGTGCAGCACCGTGTCGGACGAGAACGACATGACGTTTCGAAAAATCGTCTGCGGCACGCTGTTGCACAGGGCCACCACATCGCGCACCAGGCGCGACTGCGCGGCATTGTGGATGGTCCGGTGAAAGGCTTCATTCGACGCGGAATACCGCGCTCGCGCCTCTTCCGGCGTCTTGGCATCGAGGGCGGAGCGGCCAAGCTTCAGAGCTTCTTCAATCTCGAGTTCATCCGCCGGGGAAAGGCCCCGTTCGGCGGCGAGCCGCACGGAGAACCCTTCGGCAAGGGCGCGCATTTCAAAGGCGTCGAGAATGTCCGACAGGGCGAACTCGCGGACGAAGAACCCCCTGTTGCTCCTGTATTCGACCAGCCCGTCACCGGCCAGCGACTGCAATGCCGCGCGCACCGGCGTGCGGGAGACGCCAAGGCTCGAGGCGAGCTGAACTTCATTGACGCGGCTTCCGGGGTCGAAATCGCCATCGAGCAGATGATCGCGGATTGCGAGGAAGACCTCCGAGCCCCGCATGGAAGGTTTGCTCCGGCTCCTGGTCTTCGCTCCCTTTCCGGCGTCGTTACCGCTCATTCCTCACCACCTGAATCATTTTTGCGGAACCGAATGCAACAAAGTCCAGTCGCATGGGATTCGGTTCTTTCGCTATTCAAATCTCACGAATCGCATCGCAATTGAAGACGGAAAGCAGATTTTCGTGTCAACGGCGGAGTAAAACCCGGTCGATGAGCGGAGTAAAAGCCGTCCATTTGTGGCGAACGGATGAGGCGAGGGCGAGCGGGCCGCGCGAGCGGGCGTCTGATGGGCCAGATTACTGTTCGCATCAACCAGATGGGTCCCGCGCGGGCGGTTTACTCCGCGGTTGCAGCCGGTCGGCTTCCCGGTTTCCATCCCGCGGTCGCCCCCCGGGCGTACGTCAAACCGCCTGCACGGCATAGTCCGCGGACCCGTCCCAGGTGAGGTCCCATGACGCCCCGGGGCGGACGTTCTGGATGATCGACGGCCGGAAGGCGACGAGGCAGCGCCCGCCCTGATGGCGGACGGACGGATAGACGAGGCCGCCATGGCCCGCCAGCTGCAGCGCATGCGCGAGCCGCTGGCCCTCGGGGTACCCCAGTGCCGGATCGGGATGCAGGGCAGGGTGGTCGGTTTCGTCAACCAGGTCCGGGAAGTCGCCGATGAAGTCGGCGAGCAGTTCGACATAGCGCGCCGTGTCCTCGTAAACCCCGATGTAGCCGAGCTCCCGGGTGCGATGGAAGGCAACCTCGGCAAGCGACGTCAGCGTGTCCCAGCTGCAGTACCAGGCGCCGCGGTTGCCGTCGTTGAATCGGTTGCCCATGGGCCGCGTGTAGGCGAAGGCGGCATTGATGTGCGAGTTGCCATAGACCTTGAGATCCTTGGCCCGCCGCGCGAAGGCCAGTTCCCGCCGGTCGATGTGCAGGTTGCGGCCGCGTTCGGCGATCAGGCGGCCGCTGGTTAGCCCCTCGATCTCGGCGAGAACGTCGAGCTCACCATCCGCATCGACCAGTCCGCGCAGGCTCGGCGGCTTGTGATAGGTCGCCGGGATCAACCGGACCAGCGCGCGGTCGTTGACCGATGTCGTCCTCACGCGCCGCCCCGCAGCGCATCCAGATAGGCGCGGACCTGGAGGAACTGGGGAAGCCCGTCGCGGATCATCGTGTCGATCGGCCGGGCACCGTCGAACAGCGGCCCGTCATTGGGTCGCGTCATCCATGTTTCGGAAAGCGGTGCGCTGAAATAGAGTTTCAGCGCCTTGTAGATGCCGATGACGGCACTCAGCCGCAGCATCTGGTCCTGGGTGAGGTCACCCGCATAGCCGGGTTTTTTGGCGCGCTTCCAGGTTGAATCGGACATGTCGGCCAGCGCTGCGGCCTCATGAACCGGGATCTTCCATTCCGCCAC
>JBFHII010000266.1:0-4901 GCA_041596535.1 Breoghania sp.
AGCCGACGCCGTGGCCGGTGCCGTGATCGAAGTCGAGACCCGCCTTCCACAGCGCGATGCGCGCCAGCGTGTCGAGTTGCGCGCCCGAGGTGCCAACCGGGAATCGCGCCGTGGCGATGCCGATGTGCCCCTTGAGCACCAAGGTGTAATGCCGCCGCATGTCCGCCGTCGGCTCGCCGACAGCCAACGTGCGCGTGATGTCGGTGGTGCCGTCTTCATATTGCGCGCCGGAATCCACCAGATACAGCGAATCGGGCTCGATCGCGCGGTTGGTCTGATGGCTGACGCGGTAGTGCACGATGGCGCCATTGGGGCCGGAGCCGGAAATCGTGTCGAAGGAAATTTCGCGCAGCTTTCCGGTTTCCGCACGAAAACCCTCGAGCGCCTTGGCGGCGATGATCTCGTCGAGCTCGCCTGCCGGGGCGTGGGCATCGAACCACGCAAGGAAGCGCGCGAACGCGGCGCCGTCGCGCAGATGCGCCGCACGGGCACCGGCGATTTCGACGGGATTCTTCTTCGCCCGCGGCAGGGCGACGGGATCCGAACCCTTGACAATGCGTCCGCCGGCGCTCTCCACGACCCGACCGATGGCCTCGGCCGTCAGGGCCGGATCGGCCAGCACCGCCTGCCCGTCGAGGACGCCGAGGCGCACGAAGAACGCCTCCGGTTCCTCGATGCGGACGATTTCCTCGAGCGCGGCGCGCACCGCATTGCTGAGCTTGCGCCCGTCGATGAACAGTTCCGGCGCGCCCTCGGCATGCAGGATGGCGAAGGACAGCGGCAGGGGCGTATGCGGCACGTCGGAGCCGCGGATGTTGAACGCCCAGGCGATCGATTCGGGCTGCGTGAGCACGGCGGCATCCGCCTTGCGCTCGCGCAGAATCTCCTGCAGGCGTGAAATCTTGTCGGCCGCCGCCTCGCCGGAGAATTCCAGCGGGTGCAAGGTCACGGGGCCCTGCGGCGGCTGCGGCCGGTCCTGCCAGATCGCATCGACGGGATTGTCCGTCTCCGCGACCAGTTCCGCGCCGGCCGCCTCGCAGACCTCGCGCAGCCGCGCGACACCGGAGATCGTGTGCAGCATCGGGTCGTAGCCGAGCTTCTGGCCCGGCTGCAGCACGTCCGCGAGCCATTTCGACGGCGGCGTATCGATCAGGTGCTGCGGCTCGAAGGCCTCGCAATCCACCTGGTCACGCACCTGCAGCGTGTAGCGGCCGTCAACGAAGATCGCGGCCCGGTCCACAAGCACAACCGCCGTTCCGGCGGAGCCGCCGAATCCGGTGAGCCATGACAGCCGCTCATCGCAGGCCGCCACATATTCCCCCTGATGCGCATCGGCGCGCGGCACCAGGAAGCCATCAAGGCCGCGTTTGGACAATTCCCTGCGCAGAAGGGCAAGGCGCTCGGTGCCGCGTGTGGGATCGGCAATATCGTCGAATGTCTGGAACATGCAGCGAGGCTAGCGCAGATTCCACGCAACTGCGAACCGCTTTTCGGCAAATTCGCGCCGGCGCGACCAAGAAAATCACCGGCCCCACTGCCTCAAAAATGCGCGCGCGCAAAACATGGGCAAAACGGCAAGACGCCCGAAAGGCGCAGAATTCCGGCACTTGCGGATACCGCCATATGTTGCGGCGCACACGTATAACTTCGCACATGCAAAAAGAGCAAGGCTGCTATGCGCTTAGACCGGATACTCAGCGGGCTCGCGGTGCACATATAGTCTCTCACGACAACACGGAAAGCCTCCGCGGCACGGCCTCCCCCGACCGCATGGCGATCCCGGGCACAGCTCCAGACGGGGTTCTGCCCCAACCTGCAAGGAGATTGCACCATGGCAATGGCAACCATGACTTCGACCGGTTTCGCTGGCACCAGCAACCGCAAGGGCGTCCTGCGCCGCGCTCTCGACCGCCTGATGGCTGCCCGTGAAGAGCAGGCCCAGCGCTACGTGAACGGCTACCTTCTGTCGCTCGACGACGCCACGCTCGCCGGCTACGGCTACGACCGCCGCGAACTCGAGCGCCAGGGCGCGATCACCGGCCCGTTCTGATCGGACCGGTAAGGCTCCGGATCATATCCGGGGCACAAGATGATGCCTATGGTTCGGCCCGTCCGTTCGCCAGCGTCAGCGTAAGCCAGTCTTCACGCACGCCGCGACGGACGAGCCGAAACCCCTGAGACCGATAGGCCGCAATCACCCGCGGCCCGTCAGAGACCCGCAAGCCCGACAGCACCAGCGTCGCCTCGCGGTCCATCAGCGCCGCAATCGGCGCCGCCAGCCCCATCAGCGGCCTGGCCAGAATGTTCGCCACCACGAGATCGAACGGTCCGCACTCCGCAAAGCGGCGATGCGTCACGCCGGTGGCCGTCAGCACTTCCAGATACGACTGCACCCCATTGAGCCGCGCGTTTTCCGCCGCGATTCGCGTCGCCACCGGATCGATGTCGGTGGCCAGCACCGGCACATGCGCCAGCTTGGCGATGCCGATGGCCAGCACGCCGCTGCCGGTGCCCAGATCCAGCACCCGGGAATAGCTGCGGCGCGTCAGAACGCGGCCGAGTTCATCGAGGCAGCCCGCCGTGGTGCCGTGATGGCCGGTGCCGAAGGCCTGCGCCGCCTCGATCCGGATGCCGATGGCATTGGCCGGCAGCTTGTCCGCGTCATGCCCGCCGTAGACCATGAAGCGGCCGGCGCGCACCGGCTTCAGCCCTTCCAGGCTTTTCACCACCCAGTCCGTCTCCGGCAGCACGTCCGCCTCGATGGCGGCCGAAAATGCATCCGCGCCGAGCCGCTCGGCAATGCGCGGAGCGGCGTCTTCGGGCGTTCCGTCGAAAAACAGGATCTCCGCCGTCCACGGCCCGTCCATCACCTTCTCGTAGACACTGACGGGATAGCCCTCGGCCTCGAACGCCTGCTCGAGAAGATCCGAGATCCGCCGCGCTTCGTGTTCGTCCGCCGTCATCCGTGCGCGGATCGTCGCCATGTGTCGTTCCTTCATGAAAGCCCGTGAAGCCGCATAAGACGATGCGGCACAGTCCGTTTGGCGCCTTATAGGCGCAAGCCACCGCCGCCGCCACCCTTCACGCAAGCGCGATTTGAACCGCCCGCACGCCGCCGCTAGGCTGGCGGGCGACCAGCGACAGGAGCCGCCCAGGAGCACCCATGTCTCTCAACCGTCCCCTTCGCGCATTGCCAACGCTCACGCTTGCCCTTGTGCTCGCCGCCGGTACAGCGGGCGGACTGGCCGCCGCGCCTGTATCGGCGACAGCCCCCGTGACGCCGGCCAATGCGAGCCAGGCCTCGGGAAACGCCGCCCGGTTGAGCGAGCCGATGGCGCGCGAACGCGACAGATTGTTCGAGACCCTGAAGGCCGCCCCCGACGCGCGCGCCGGCCGGATTGCCGAGGACGCCGTCTGGCAATTCTGGATGCGCAGCGCGCCCTCACCCGGGATCGAGAAACAGATCGCCGAGGCGATGCGGGCGCGCAGCAGCTACAATTTCGGAACCGCCAGACGCATTCTCGACGCGGTCGTCCGCGCCGCCCCCGATTACGCGGAAGCCTGGAACCAGCGCGCCTTCATCCTGTTCCTGCTCGACGACCCCGACGCGTCGCTGGCAGACATCGACCGCTGCCTGGAACTGGAACCGAAGCACTTCGGCGCGCTCGCCGGCAAGGCGAACATCCTGATGCGGCAGGGCCGCGTCGAACTCGCCCGACAGGCCCTGCGCCGCGCTGTCGCGATCCACCCGTGGCTGAAGGAACGCCACATGCTGCCGGCGCCCGAGGGCGAGAGGATCTGAGGGGCGTCCCGGATCTGCGCAGCGTCATTTCATGCCGCAGCGCGTCCGGGATGACCTTGGGAGATTCTGGGAGGTGACAGGTTGGAGCCTGCTACGGAGAGACCGGTCTCCGTCGCAGAAGCTGCTCGGAGATTGCCGCGCAGACGGACTCTCTGCCACGCCTGAACCCACCGCGTCACCCCGGACGCAATGCGGCGCGCAGGGCCGCTTTGCAGATCCGGGGCGCTGCGATGCCGCTACCCATGCAAGCGCTCATAAAGATCAGACCAAGTCGGATATTCCCGATAGAACACCAAGCGCTTGCATCCATGGCTTGACGTGAAACCGGGAAGGATGTTGTTGCGATGTTCGAAAACCCGACGCGCAAGATCGTTCGTCACGCCAACGTACAGGGCCCCGTCCGGCTTTGACGCCATGATATAGACCCAGGCGACCATCGGCAGCCCTCCGACCATGCGCCGGGATGAGCGACCCTCCCCCGCGCCCAGTCCCGGATCTGCGCAGCGTCATTGCATGCCGCAGCGCGTCCGGGATGACTGCGGGAGAGTCTGGGAGAAGGCAGGTCGGATATCAATCGCTGAAAGCCGTGCAGCTTTCAGGGTTTTTCGACAAAGTTGTCGAGGACGCGTTTCTGGCCGGCTTTTTCGAACTCGATGGTCAGCTTGTTGCCGTCGATGCCGGAAATCGTGCCGTAGCCGAATTTCAGGTGGAACACCCGCTCGCCCTTCGCATAGGCAGACTTGGCGTCGGTGACGCTCTTGGCGACCAGCTCGCCCTCGATCGTCTTGCCGCCGTAACCGCTGTATTTCGCACTGGCATCGGAAAACCCGCCCTTGGCGCGGTTGCGCTGGGCGCGCTGCCAGCCCGGCGTCTCGTAGCTGCCGCTCTGGAAGGGATCGCGGGTGTCGAACCGGCTGGCGCCGTAGCCGCCGCCCATGCCGCCATAGGAGGTCGAGGATTCGACGATCTCCACGTGATCCGGCGGCAGTTCATCAAGAAACCGCGACGGCATGCTCGACTGCCACAGCCCGTGGATGCGGCGATTGGTGGCGAACCAGATTTTTGCGCGTTTCTTCGCCCGCGTGATGCCGACATAGGC
>JBFHII010000267.1:0-4892 GCA_041596535.1 Breoghania sp.
CATCGGTGGTGGGTTCGGTCATCGTCCGTCACATGCTTGAGCGCGGAGGCCGGGCCTCCACGGTCGGTCAAAGGAATCTTGCCCGCAAGAGTCCGATGTGCCGTAGGCGGCGTCAAGGCACAACCCGCGGAACGGTGGGCGGCGGCGCGTCTCAGGCTTCCATCAGCGTGGATATGTGGGCGGCGGCCGATTTGGCCAGCCCTTGAAGGTCATATCCGCCCTCCAGCAGCGAGACAAGACGTCCGCCGCAGTGCTTGTCGGCCAGGTCCATCAGCTTCCTGGTGATCCAGGCGAAATCGCCTTCCACCAGGTTGATGCTGGCGAGCGGGTCGCGGAAATGCGCGTCGAAGCCGGCCGAGATCAGGATCAGCTCCGGCGCGAAGGCGTCGATGCGCGGCAGGATCGCGATGTCCATGGCCTCGCGGAACTCCGCGCTGCCATCGCCCGCGTGCAGCGGCGCATTGACGATGTTGCCCGCGCCGGTCTCGCCGGCAGCACCTGTGCCGGGGAACAGCGGCATCTGGTGGGTCGAGCAATAGAGCACGCTGGGGTCGCTCCAGAAGATCTCCTGGGTGCCGTTGCCATGGTGCACGTCGAAGTCGACGATCGCGACCCGGTCGACGCCGTGCTTGCGCTGGGCGTAGCGCGCGGCGATGGCGATGGTGTTGAACAGGCAGAAGCCCATCGCATGGACGGATTCCGCATGGTGTCCGGGTGGCCGGATGGCGCAAAAGGCGTTGCTCATCCGGCCGGCCAGCACCTCGTCCACCGCCTGCGAGGCGGCGCCGATGGCCCGCTGCATGGCCTCCCAGCTGCCCGGCGACACCGAGGTGTCGCCATCGAGCTGGACCAGGCCGCTTTCCGGAATGTGTTCGCGGATCATCTCCACATGCGAGGCGGGATGGGCGAGCAGAGCGGTCTCGATGTCGCCCAGCGGCGCGGTCTCGCGCTCCAGCGTCTGGAAGGCCTCGGCCTCCAGGATGCGGTCCACGGCCCGCAACCGGTCCGGTCGTTCGGGGTGTCCCGGTGGGGTCAGGTGGTCGAGAAAACAGGGATGATGCAGCAGCAAGGTAGCCAAGGCGGATCTCATCTGTGCGTTTCAATGCAACGATCAGACGCCGCGAGGCTCGTGCGTGTCAATGCGTAGGTTGCGTCGGGAGCTGGGATCGGAGGTCCGGCGGGCACAAAAAAAAGCGGCAGGCACAGACTGTGCCGCCGCCGGAAAGTTGCGAGCGATTGGGAGGAAAATCGCTCGATTTGGGAGGTCAACCGCATCACCAGGTTTTCCATCTCCATATATACCCCACCGAAATGAGCATTGCGAGTGGTTAACAGTAATATTTCGAATAAAAGGCATTATTTCACAATCACTTACCAAGTTCTACTTAGGGGTAATTTCTGTGGTGCGTAGAACACCTTTTCGTATGTTTCCTGTCATCTAAGTGATTCGGCTTATGTGTTTGGGCGTATCGCTGGCGCGCATTTTTGCGCGGGCGCGCGCTGTGGAGGGGCGAATCACGCGGAATCCGCGACGGCATGTCGCGCTGGCATGGTGCGTCAGCACCGATCGGAATGTGGCGGGCGGGCTAGCTGTCGCGGGGCGCCGCGGCGCGTGACAGCCGGTCGTTGATGGCTTCGCCGAGACCGGTGTCCGGGACCGGCATGACGGCGATGGTCGTCGCGCCCGAGGCATCGAGCAGCCGCAGCTTGGCGAACAGGCAGGCGGCCGCCTCGACAAGGTCTCCCGTGGCGCTGAGGGTCTCGACCCGACACGCCGTTTCCGCGCCCGGCGGCAGCGTGGGGCCGAAGGCGAGGAGGGCTTCGCCCGGTGACACGGTCTCGGCGTTGAGCCGTACCCGCGCATCCGGCGCATAGTGAGACGCCAGCATGCCCGGCGCCACCGGCCGCGTGCCGCATTCCGATTCCGGCAGGGGGGCGGCGAGCGGACAGCCCAGCACACGCTCGATGTCGGCGCGGGCAATGCCGCCGGGCCGCAGCAGCCGGGGCGTATCCCCGGTCAGCGACACGATGGTGGATTCCACGCCCACCCGTGTCGGCCCCGTATCCAGCACCAGGGCCACCCGGTCGCCAAGGTCGTCGGCCACCGCCTGCGCCGTGGTCGGGCTGATGCGGCCGGAGCGGTTGGCGCTGGGTGCGGCCAGTGGCCGTCCGGTGGCGCGCGCCAGGGCCTGCATGACGGGGGAGTCGGGCACCCGCAGGCCGACGCTGTCGAGCCCGGCGGACGCCAGGTCGCAGATCGCCGCAGCGGGTCGCCTGGGCACCACGAGCGTCAGCGGCCCCGGCCAGAAGGCCTGCGCCAGCGCCCGTGCCCTTGCATCGAAGATCCCCAGCGCCTCGGCGGCCGCCTGGTCTGCCACGTGGCTGATCAGCGGATTGACGCGCGGCCGGTCCTTGGCGGCGAAGATCCTGGCGCAGGCCTGCGGGTTGGTCGCGTCGGCGGCGAGCCCGTAGACGGTCTCCGTCGGCACGGCGACCGGTTCGCCCGCAAGGATCAGCGCCACGGCGCGGCGGAAGCCATCGTCGGCGTCGAGGTCTTCGCTCGCAGGGTCAAGGCGCCACACGGCCATGCAGGATCCCAGTCATCGTTGGCCGTCAGCTGCGGGCCGGAAGCGGGCGGGCGGATTGCCGCATCTTGGGTGCCGTAGCGACACGGTTGACGTAAACGTTATGCGCGCTACTGTCGCGACACTTGCCGCCGTCTCTGCGGCGTTTTGCGGACAATGAGCGCGCGCGTCAAGCGCCGGAGCGCATTCTGTCCCGCAGGCGGTTGTGCGCGACGCGGAATACGGCCTTCCGAACAAGGCGCGATTGGGAGTTTTTGCTGATGTATCGTGCACCAGTGAGCGAAATCGGTTTCGTCCTGAAGCATGTCGCGAACCTGGATGAGGTGCTTGCCCAGGCGCCGGACTCCGATCTCGGTGACGACCTGGTGAGCGCCATTCTCGAGGAAGCCGGACGGTTTGCCGCCGAGGAGATCGCGCCGCTGAACAGGGGCGCGGATACGCACGGCACCGCCCTTAAGGATGGCGAGGTGAGCACGCCGCCGGGCTGGCGCGAGGCCTATCGCGCCTGGATCGAAGGCGGCTGGAACGGACTCAATGCGCCCGAAGCCTTCGGCGGGCAGGGCTTGCCGATGATGCTGCAGGCCGCGGCGCTGGAGATGTGGAACTCCGGTTCCATGGCCTTTGCCATCGGACCAACGCTGACGGCCGGCGCCATCGAGGCGCTGCACACCCATGGCAGTGCCGAGCTGCAGCAGACCTACCTTGAGAAGCTCGTCTCCGGCGAGTGGATGGGCACGATGAACCTGACCGAGCCGCAGGCCGGTTCGGATCTCAATGCCCTGCGGGCGCGGGCGACGCGCAACGACGATGGCACCTACCGGATCTTCGGCCAGAAGATCTTCATCACCTATGGCGAGCACGATCTCACCGACAACATCGTTCACCTGGTGCTGGCGCGTCTGCCCGATGCGCCTCCCGGCACGCGCGGCATCTCGCTGTTCGTGGTGCCCAAATTCCTGGTCAATGAAGACGGCTCGATGGGCGCGCGCAACGACGTGCGCTGCGCCGGCATCGAGCACAAGCTCGGCATCCACGGTTCGCCCACCTGCACCATGGTGTTCGGCGACGAGGGAGGCGCGACCGGCTGGCTGGTGGGCGAGGAGAACCGCGGCCTGGCCTGCATGTTCACGATGATGAACAACGCGCGTCTGGCCGTCGGCATCCAGGGACTTGGGGTGGCGGAAGCGGCCTATCAGCACGCGCTGGCCTATGCGCTCGACCGCCGGCAGGGCCGCGCGGTCGGCGAGCCACCCGGCGGCAACGACGGCATGAGCCCGATCGTGGCGCATCCCGACGTGCGCCGCAATCTGCTGACCATGCGCGCGCTGACCCAGGTCGCCCGCGCCATCTGTTTCTCCTGCGCCCATGCCATCGACATGGCCCGTGCGGCGCAGGGCGATGCCAAGACGCATTGGGCCGAGCGCGCCGGACTGTGGACCCCGGTCGCCAAGGCGATGCCCACCGACATCGGCGTGGAAGCGGCGTCCATCGGCGTGCAGGTGCACGGCGGCATGGGCTACATCGAGGAAACCGGCGCCGCCCAGTTCCTGCGCGACGCGCGCATCGCGCCCATCTACGAAGGCACCAACGGCATTCAGGCCATCGATCTGGTCACCCGCAAGCTGCCGCTCGGCGGCGGGGATCAGGTGCGCGGCCTGATCGCCGAGCTGCGCACGTCGGCCGAGGCGGCGGAGAAAACCAACCGCGCCGATTTCGGCCAGATGGGCGCCCGCGTGTCGGGCGCGCTCGACGATCTGGAGGCGGCGACCGACTGGCTGCTGGCGGCGCTCGAGGAGGGCCGCACGGGCGAGGCGCTGGCCGGCGCGACGCCGTACCTGCGGCTGTTCGGCCTGGCGGCGGGCGGCGCGCTGCTCGCCAAGGGGGCGCTGGCCAGCACCGCGCAGGCGAGCCCGGATGACGAGACGCGCATTCTCACCGCCCGCTTCTTCGCCGAGAACCTGATTGGCGAGACCGCGAGCCTGCGGGCAAGCGTGACACAGGGTGCGGCCGCCGTGCTGGCCGCGGATGCCGCCTTCAGCGTGTGAGGCACCAGCGCGCCGCGGCGCGACGGCTTGGGAGGAGCCACGCCATGATCGATGTCGACATCCGCGATGGCGTGCAGTCCATCCGCATGAACCGGCCGGAGAAGAAGAACGCGCTGACCCGCGCCATGTATGACGCCATGGCCGACGCGCTGCAGGCGGCCGATGCCTCGGCGGACATCCGCGTCAGCCTGATCAGCGGCGTGCCCGGCGCCTTTTCCGCCGGCAACGACATCGGCGATTTCCTGCAGGTTGCCATGACCGG
>JBFHII010000268.1:0-4882 GCA_041596535.1 Breoghania sp.
CTGCAACGTGCTCTCCTATCTCACGGCGGACCCGCAAGAGATCATCGCGGTGGATCTCAACCGCGCGCATGTGGCGCTGACCCGGCTGAAGCTTGCCGCGGCGCAGAAGCTGCCCGGGTACGAAAGCTTCTATCGGTTCTTCGGGGAAGCGGACGAAAAGGCCAACGTCGACGCCTACCGGCGGTTCCTGCGTGACGAGATCGACGCGGATACGCGCTCCTACTGGGAGGGCCGCGATCTGGCGGGCTGGGGGCGCAAGCGCATCACCCTGTTCTCGCGCGATCTCTATCATCACGGGCTGCTGGGCTACTTCATCGGGGTGGGGCACTTCATCGCCAAGCTCTACGGCATCGATCCCGCGCATATGGTCAAGGCGCGCTCGCTCGACGAACAGCGCAGCTTTTTCGACACCGCGCTGGCGCCGCTGTTCGACAAGCGGCTGGTGCGCTGGGCGACGTCGAAGAAGATGTCGCTCTACGGTCTCGGCATCCCGCCCGCACAATACGAGGCGCTGGCCGGTGGCGGCGACATGGCCGGCGTGTTGCGCGCGCGGCTGGAGAAACTCGCGTGCGACTTTCCCATGTCGGAGAACTATTTCGCCTGGCAGGCCTTCTCGCGTGGCTATGCGCCGGGGCACGCGTCGGGAAGCATTTCTACCGGCCCGGCCGGTCCGCTGCCGCCGTATCTGCGGGCCGAACATTTTGACGCCATCCGCGATCGCGCCTGTCGGGTCAGCGTGGTCAACCGCTCGTTCACGGAACGGCTGGCGGAGGAGGACGGCGCGAGCCTGGACGCCTATGTGCTGCTGGATGCGCAGGACTGGATGACGGACACGCAACTCAACGCCGTATGGTCTGAAATCACCCGCACCGCGCGGCCGGGCGCCCGGGTGGTGTTCCGCACCGCCGCCGAACCCTCGTTGCTGCCCGGCCGCGTCGCGGACGCGATCCTCGACCGCTGGGAGTATGACGCGGCGCAGAGCCTGGAACTCGGCCGGCAGGACCGCTCGTCGATTTACGGCGGCTTTCATCTCTACAGTTTCAAGGGCTGAAACGCACCCTTCGCGGAGCCTCCATCATGACCGATTTCGCCCCATCATCCGATCTTTCCGCCGATCTGGCCAACGCCGACCTGATGGACCGGGTCTACCGATACCAGCGCCACGTCTACGATCTGACACGGAAGTACTACCTGCTCGGCCGTGACCAGTTGATCGCGGGGCTGCAGCCCCCCACGCGAGGCCACGTGCTGGAGATCGGCTGCGGCACGGGCCGCAACCTGATCGCCGCGGCCAGGGCCTATCCGCGCGCGCAGTTCTACGGCGTGGATATCTCGCAAGCCATGCTGGAAACGGCGCGGGTCAACATCGCGCGCGCCGGCCTGTCCGGCCGGATCCGGCTCGCCCAGGGCGCTGCGGCGGATTTCGACGCATCCGCGCTGTTCGGCCGGCCGGTTTTCGATCGCGTGTTCTTCTCCTATGCGCTGTCGATGATCCCGCCGTGGCGGCAGGCGCTGGAGCAGGGCATCTCCGTTTTGGCCCCGGGCGGCCGGCTGCAGGTGGTGGATTTTGGCCGCCAGGAGCGGCTGCCGCGCGCCTTCAAGGGGCTGCTCCATGCATGGCTGAAGCGCTTTCACGTTACCCCGCGCGCGGCCATGCGCGAGGTTCTGGAGAGCCTGGCCGCCCGGCACGACGCGGCGCTCGAGGTCACGCCGATGTATCGCGGCTATGCCTGGTACGGTGAACTGCGCGCCTGACGCTTCAGTCCATCGTGACCTTGCCGGAGCGCATTTTCTTGATCGCGCCGCGCTTGGTCTTGGCTTCCAGCCGGCGTTTCTTGGAGGCCTTCGTGGGCTTGGTCTTGACCCGGTAGGCTTGCCGCACGGCCGCCTTCTGCAACAGCTCCACCAGCCGGTCCAGCGCGTCGGCGCGGTTCTGCTCCTGGGTGCGATAGCGCATCGCCTGGATGACGATGACGCCCTCCTTCGTAAGCCGGCTGCCCGCCAGCTTTTCCGCCTTGGCGCGGACGTATTCCGGCAATGAGGGCGAATGCCGGATGTCGAAGCGCATCTGCACGGCGCTCGACACCTTGTTGACGTTCTGCCCGCCGGGGCCCGCCGCGCGGATGAAGGTTTCCTCGATCTCGTCGGGATCGATCGCGATGGACCCGGTGATCGCGATCCGGGCGCGTGCGGGCGGCGCTGTGTCGTCTGTAGCGGTCATGCGCGCAGCCTACACCGGGCCGATCACGGATTGAAGTCGGCGCATCACGCGGGCCTCATTGCACCAGCGTCAGGGTTAGGAACAGGCCGGCCGAGATCAGTGCGGTTGCAGGCACCGTGATCACCCAGGCGGCGATGATCGTGGTGAAATGCGCGCGCCGCACCAGTTTGCGCCGCGTGATTTCTTCGGGTGCCTGGAAGTCGCTGTCGATCGTGAAATCCGAGTCGTTGCGCTTGGCGCGCAGGTAGTCCGCCCGGCGTTTGCTCTTTGCGGTGTAGTATTCGCGAAAGAAGCCGACGCCGAACACCGCGCCGACGGCAATATGGGTGGAAGACACGGGCAGGCCGAGCCCGGAGGCGACGATCACGGTGATGGCGGCCGACAATGCCACGCAATAGGCACGCATCGGGTTCATCTTGGTGATCTGCTCGCCGACCATGCGGATCAGGCGCGGGCCATAGAGAAACAGGCCGAGGCTGATGCCGGCCGCGCCGATCATCATGACCCAGATCGGAATTCCGACCTTGGCGACGATGTCGCCCGACTGCACAGCGTGCAGGATGGCGGCCAGCGGGCCGACCGCGTTGGCCACGTCATTGGCGCCATGCGCGAAGGAGAGAAGTGCCGCGGAGCAGATCAGCGGCAGGTGGAACAGCTTGCGCAGCGACTGGTTGCGGTTCTCCATGCCTTCGGATTGCCGGCGTACCCAGGGTTTCAGGATCGCCCAGGACACCGCGAACATGCCGATGCCGATGGCGGCAATGGCCATGGCGTCGGCCCGCCAGACCTTTTTCAGGCCCTTCATGGCGAGGTAGCAGGAGAAGGCGCCCGCCATGGTCGCCAGCAGCAGCGGTACCCACCGTCGTGCCGCGGCGATCTTGTCGTCGCGATAGATGATGTTCGCCTTGATGAACGCCAGGAACAGGGCGGCGATGATGCCGCCGAGCACCGGCGAGATCACCCAGCTCGCGGCGATCATGCCCATCGTCATCCAGTTGACAGCGCCGAACCCGACCGCCGCGATGCCAGCGCCCATGACGCCGCCGACCACCGAGTGGGTTGTCGAGACCGGCGCGCCGATCCATGTGGCGAGATTGATCCACAGCGCGGAGGCCAGAAGCGCGGCCATCATCGCCCAGATGAATGTCTGGCTGTCAGGGACCAGCGTGGGATCGATGATGCCCTTGGAAATCGTCGAGACCACGTCGCCGCCGGCCAGCAGAGCGCCGGCGCTCTCGAACACCGCGGCGATGATCAGCGCACCGGTCAGGGTCAGGGCGCGCGAGCCAACGGCGGGGCCGACGTTGTTGGCCACATCGTTGGCGCCGATGTTCAGCGCCATGTAGCCGCCGAGCACTGCGGCGATGACAATGAAAACCGCGCTGGTCTGCACGCCGGTCTGGCTGGCGGCGAAGGCGGCGGTCAGCGACAGGAACAGCAGCGCCAGGCCGGGGGCCACGAGGCGCCGGGAAACCCTGCGCGCCGCGTACTCGACGTGGACGATCTTGTTGAGATCCTTGTCCAGCGAGGATTTCTTGGTGTGCGCGTCAGGCAGCGCATCGGCGTCGGTCTTCAGCGTCATCGAGAGCCCCTTGATTTCGGCCGGTCCGGTCCGCTCTGGGGCGGATTATCCCTGTGCGGTCACGATGCCCGGCGCGCACGCGCGCCCGAAATCCTGCCACCCGAGACCGCGACCGGATGTCTCCATCGCGGTCGGATCTGCGCACCGTCATAGAAGTGTGACGCGCTGATGACAAACCGTTCCTCGCCGGAGGGCACAAAAACGCGCGGAAAACCGGCAATCAACCCGCAGAAATACGCACTCGGACCGGCTCCTGGGGCGACGCAGGGTCAGGACTTCGGCTTGAAGGAGGTGAGAATCGCTGAAAGTTCGGCTTCCGATACCCGTTCGGCCGCCTCGGCCGGGGTCATCCAGCGCCGCTCGCGCTCGTGCTTTTCCGGCCACTTGTTCAGTTCCGTCTGCACCTTCAGCGGAAACACGCTGACGTGGCAGATGACGTCCGGCTTGTTGTCCATGCGTTTGGTGTAGCGGAAGACGCCGATCGGATCCTTGCCGATCTTGCCGCGCAGGCCTGCCTCTTCATAGGCTTCGAGCAAGGCAAGCTTGTGCGGCGACATGCGCTTCTTCGGCCAGCCCTTGGGAATGACCCAGCGGCCGGTGTCGCGGCTGGTGACCAGCAACACCTCCATCTCGCCCTTGCCGGACAGGCGATAGGGAAGGGCGGCGTACTGGCGGGTGTGCTTGAGCGTCGACCGCTGCGGCCGCAGCGACCCGGGCCTCAGCACGGCGGAGACAACTTTCAGAAATTCTGTGCGCGTGTCTTTCAACGAACAGCCTCGGAATATCGGTTTGGACGGAAAACTTCAGGATGTGGACGGTGAGTCCGGCGAGAGAGAATGCTGGGTCGGGCCGCCCGGCGCAAGATGCCTGCCGGCGCGCGGACAGCGCCCATGGCCCTGCTCGCAGCCGGGCGAACCGGGAGTCCGCCGCGCCGAGTGTGCCGTCCGGATATGACATGGATATGGCGCTCCCGGCTGAAAGTACCAGATTTCGGGGAAACGGCCAGGGACCGGCGCCCGCCGGGGCGCGCGGCTTGGAGCACATGCGCGAAAGCAAGACCCGCTGCCTTTAGGCGATGA
>JBFHII010000269.1:0-4871 GCA_041596535.1 Breoghania sp.
CGAAATAGCTCAACTCGACATTCTCGCCATCGCGAAAATCCAGCTCCACCATTCCGGCTTCGCGCCCCCGGCGAATCAGCGAGTAGATCTCGACTGCCGGATCGGCCAGAATGGACTTCAGGTCCGCCTCGCTCATCGCAAGGCGTTCGGACCACAGCCAGTCCACGCCGATGCGTCGAAACAACCCCCGGTACCAGTCGGACTCCGCCGCATCCACCCGATGCAGTGACAGCCCGGAACCGTCCCGAGGGCACGGTTGCGGCCGCGCACGCATCTCCAGATAGGTGACCACGGACGCGATCTTGCCGGCGGGGACGGACGTATAGCCGTCGAGATCGAGAATGATGCCGGACAGCCCGGCCTGCGTCTCACACGTCATCTCAGATCGATCCGATGGTCTTCAGGCGGGTGCGGGGATGGACCTCGCTCTGGCTCATCACCGTGGTATGGGCGCGGAACCGCTCGACGATGGAGCGCACGAACGGGCGGGCGCTGGCCGAGGTCAGAAGAACCGGCGCCTCGCCGGACAATGCCGCCTTTTCGAAGCCGTCGCGCACCAGGCCGACGAACTCCTGCAGCTTGCTCGGCGCCATCGCCAGATGGCGATCATCACCCTCGCCAACGATCGACTCGGCAAATGCCTGCTCCCACTGCGGCGACAGGCTGAGCAGCGGGAGATAGCCGCCCGGCGCCTGATTGGCGGCGCAAATCTGCCGGGCGAGCCGCACACGGACATGTTCGGCGATGACCTGCGGATTGCGCGAGAAGGACGACGCCTCGGCGATGCCTTCCAGGATGGTTCCCAGATCGCGCACGGACACGCGTTCGGCCAGCAGCATCTGCAGCACGCGCTGGATGCTCGAGAAGCTGATCTGACCGGGAACAATGTCCTCCACCAGTTTCGCCTGTTCCTTCGGCAGCTCCGCGAAGAGTTTCTGCACATCGGCGTAGGACAGAAGCTCGGACACGTTGGCGCGCAGAATCTCGGTCAGATGGGTCGACATGACGGTAGCCGGATCGACGACCGTGTAGCCCTTTAGGCTGGCGTCCTCGCGCAGGCTCGCCTCTACCCATGTCGCGGGCAGCCCGAAGGTCGGCTCCACGGTATGCGCGCCCGGCAGTTGCACCTGGCCGCCTTGCGGATCCATGACCATGAACTGGTTGGGATAGATCTGGCCCTTTCCGGCCTCCACCTCCTTGACCTTGATCAGGTAGTCGTTGGCCTGCAACTGGACGTTGTCGAGGATGCGCACCGCTGGCATCAGAACACCGAGATCGGTGGCCAGCTGACGGCGCAGCGCCTTGATCTGCTCGGTCAACTGATCGCCGCCCGCCTGATCCGAGTTGATCAGCGGCAACAGGGCGTAGCCGAGTTCGATGCGCAGGTCGTCCATCTTCAGCGCGTCGGTGATCGGCGGTTCCTGCGGCGGCGCGGGCTTCGCCGCTTCCGCCTGCGTGAACGCCACGGCGTCGACCTCGTTTTGCTGCGTTCGATGCGATCGTATGGCGATCCAGCCGGCGACTCCCGCCAAACCGAGAAACGGAATCATCGGCATGCCCGGCAGCAGTGACATAACGCCCATCACGAAGGCCGACATGCCCATCGCCTTGGGGTAGCCCGAGAGCTGCTTGACCAGCGCCTTGTCGGCGGCGCCCTTGACACCCGCCTTGGACACCAGAAGGCCTGCGGCGGTGGACACGATCAGCGCCGGGATCTGCGAAACCAGGCCATCGCCGATGGTCAGCAGCGTGTAGGTGCGGCTGGCATCCGCGAACGACAGATCCTGCTGAGCGACACCGATAATGATTCCGGCGACGATGTTGATGAAGGTGATCAGCAGGCCGGCGATGGCATCACCACGCACGAACTTGGACGCACCATCCATGGCGCCGAAGAAAGAAGATTCATCCTCCAGCACCTGGCGCCGCGTGCGCGCCTCGGCTTCCTCGATCAGGCCGGCGGAGAGATCGGCGTCGATCGCCATCTGCTTTCCCGGCATGGCATCAAGCGTGAAGCGCGCGGCGACTTCCGCGATACGCCCGGAACCCTTGGTGATGACGACGAAATTCACAATCACCAGGATCGCGAAAACGATCAGGCCGATGACGAAGTTGCCGCCCATGACGAAGTTGCCGAAGGCCTCGATGACATTGCCGGCCGCATCCGTCCCCTCATGTCCATAGGCGAGGATCAGGCGGGTGGACGCCAGGTTGAGCGCCAGGCGCAACATGGTGGCGATCAGCAGCACCGTTGGAAACACGGAGAATTCAAGCGGCGTCTGAATGAACAGCGCCGTCATGAGAATCAGAACCGACAGGATGATCGAGATGGCAAGAAACAGATCGAGCATGAACGCCGGCATCGGCATGATCAGCACGACCAGGATCATCATTACGCCGAGCGCCAGGCCGATATCGCCGCGGCGCAGCAGGTCGACCATGTTGGAGGCGAACGCCATGCCGCCTCCCTTCGCAGGTGTGGCCGGCGTATCCGTCGTCACAGGCACATCGGTCATGAGTGGCACGGTCCCCGGCGGCAATGAGCGTCAAGCATGATCAATATCCGGCCTGACGGGCTTCGCCCGGTGCCGGAATCTGCGCGCCGTCATCGGAATACTGGTTGAGTTTGTTACGCAATGTCCGGATCGAGATGCCCAGGATTTTCGCGGCGTGTGTGCGATTGCCGAGACAATGATCCAACGTGTCGAGGATCAGATCCTGCTCGACCTCCGCAACCGTCCGTCCGACCATGGTGCGCGTGACGGCCTGCGCCGCCAATGCCGCATGCGCAGCCGGACCGCCGGCTCCCATGCCCCCGCCGGAGCCGGCAGGGCTGCCGTCAGGCGTCAGGATCGCCTCGGGGCCGATCTCGTCGTTCGAGGCGAGAAGCACGGCGCGATGCATGGTGTTTTCCAGCTCGCGAACATTGCCCGGCCAGGGATTGGACATCAGCGCGCGACGGGCTTCGGCGTTGATTTCCCGCTCCGGCATGCCGTTGATCTTGGAGTATTTGCGCATGAAGTGATGCGCCAGCTCGATGATATCGGACGGACGCGCGCGCAGCGGCGGGATCTTCAGGTTGACCACGTTCAACCGGTACAGGAGATCCTCCCGGAACCGGCCGCCGCGGACCTCGTCGGCGAGGTCGCGGTTGGAGGTCGCCAGAATACGGATGTTGACGGGGACCGGCCGCGTGCCGCCCACTCGGTCAATCACCCGTTCCTGAATGGCGCGCAACAGCTTTGCCTGCAGGCGCACATCCATCTCGGAAATCTCGTCGAGCAGCAGCGTGCCACCGTCGGCTTCCTCGAATTTGCCGATGCGGCGGGCGATGGCGCCCGTGAACGCGCCCTTCTCATGGCCGAAGAGCTCCGATTCCAGGAGATTATCGGGGATCGCGGCGCAGTTGACCGAGACGAAGGTCTTGTTCGAACGGTTGGACTTGCGGTGAAGGTGACGGGCCAGCACTTCCTTGCCGGTGCCCGATTCACCGGTGATCAGCACCGATGCTTCCGAGGGCGCCACCTGATCGGCCAGGCGCACGACGGCCGCCATGGCCTCGTCGCGGTAGATGATATCGGACTGGTCGTCAGCAACCGCTCCCAGAACCGCCGCGATCAGTTCGGGATCGGGCGGCAGGGGGATGTATTCCTTGGCGCCGGCACGGATCGCCTCGACCGCGGCGCGCGCATTGGTCTCGGTGCCGCACGCCACCACGGGGACATGAATGCGTTCGGCCTGCAGCCGCTCGATCAGGGCCCCGATATCGAGGTTGACGTCGATCATGATCAGATCGGCACCACGTCCCGAGCGCAGGACCTTCAGGCCATCATTGACGTTTTCCGCATAGGTGACACCCGCGCCACGGTCCATGGCGATCCGGGTCGCCGCGGTGAGCTGCCCGCCGAGAGTGCCGATAATCAGAAGTTGCATAGGTCACCTCGTCGCCATCGAATGGCACCAGACACGGGAACGGACATCCGGTCCACTACCGGTCCGTCTTGATCATTTCCGTCATCGTCACGCCGAGCTTGTCTTCGACAAGCACAACCTCGCCGCGCGCCACCAGACGGTCGTTGACATAGATGTCGATCGCCTCGCCGACCTTGCGGTCCAGCTCAAGCACCGTGCCGGACGACAGTTTCAGCAGATCCGACACATGCATGCGCGAGTGCCCGAGAACGGCCGACACCCGCACGGGAACATCGAAGACAGCCTCCAGATCGGAGGCCGACTTCGCACTGGGTGCAGGCTCATCGGAGCGTTCAAGCGTCGGCACCGAGAGTTCCTCAAGCGGCATCACGCCCGCTTCGTCTTCTTCCGTTTCGCTCATTGCATCAAGCTCCCGTCGTGCCGCTGGACGATGCGGCGTCCGCACCGGCCTTGCGCACATCGTCACGCGCCGTGAAATAGCGCCTCACAAGTGCCTCTATCTGTTTCTCGAGCGCCTTGCGATCCCGCAACAGACCGCCGTCGGCCCATTCGATGCGGCAATCGCCACGCTCCAGGTCGGGCTCGCCAAGGATCACCAGGCGCCCCTCGAACCCCTTTTCGTACACCAGTCCGTCGACCGCATTCTTGAGCCGGTCGCTGTCGCGTTCGTGGACCCGCACGACCACATGCGGCTGACGCCGCAGGGGGCCGAGGCACTCGGAAAGCAACGCCACCACCTCGCCCAGCGGCTCGCGCGCGATCAAATGAGCCGCGAACCGCCGTGCGGCGAGAAACGCCAGCCCGACGGCGTCCTTTTCCAGCCGCGCCTGCTCCGCATCGATGCCCTTCAGCAGGGCCTGCACGGCACCCGTCAACGCTGCGGCTTCCGTCGCGACCCGGTCCGCCTCCTGGTCGACCACCTCGGCACGCCCCTCGGC
>JBFHII010000270.1:0-4869 GCA_041596535.1 Breoghania sp.
ACATCGGTTTCGCCAACGCCAGGACGCCCTACTACCAGCAGTCGACCGAATTCACCTGCGGCCCGGCGTGCCTGGCGATGGCGCTCAAGCATTTCGATGCCGACATCGATCTGACCCAGAGCCTGGAGCTGCGGCTATGGCGCGAGGCGACGACGGTCTACCTGGCGTCCGGGCACGGCGGCTGCGGCCCCTACGGGCTGGCGGTGGCGGCCGCGCGGCGCGGGCTGGTCGCCGAGGTGCACATCAACACCACCGATTTCCTGTTCGTCGCCAGCGTCCGCGATCCGGAAAAGCAGCGGGTCATGCGCATCGTCCAGCAGGACTACCGCGACGAGGCCGCGCGCCTGGGGGTCACCGACAGCCGGGAGATACTCGCGCCTCGGGCGCTTGCGGACGCGGTGGCGAAGGGGGCCGTGGCGCTGGTGCTGATCTCGGGCTACCAGATGTTCCGCCGCCGGGAACCGCATTGGGTGCTGGTGCATTCCAGTGACGAACGCCATCTGGTGATCCATGATCCCTGGCTGGAATACGAAGGCTTCGAGAGCGCCACTGATTCATCCAATCTCCCCATTCCCGACACGGCATTCGACCGGATGGCGCGCTGGGGGAGGGCGGGGGTGCGCGCACAGGTGCTTCTGCGAAATGCCGGCTGATGGCCGGAGGGTTGAAAGGGACCGGCTGATGGCCGCATTGTTGAGAAAGGCCGGCTGATGGCCGCGTGGGTCGTGCTGGTCGACAGCGCCAAGGATTTTTCCAACGCCGACACGCCGCACAAGGTGATGACGGTGCGCGAATACATCACCAGCCCGACGCTGTTTCGCGGCGCGCATCCCACCATCATCAATCTGGCGCGCTCCTACGCCTATCAGGGGGCGGGCTATTACGCCTCGTTGCTGGCGGAGGCGCGCGGTCACCGGGTGGTGCCCAGCGTCGAAACGATGCTGGAGCTGTCCAAGAAGGCGCTGTACCGCCACGCGCTGCCGGAGCTGGAAGACCGGCTCAACAGCCTGCTGCGCAAGACCCCCGAAGCGGCGGCGCCCAGGCTGCGGCTCATCGCCTGTTTCGGCGTCTGCGCGGACAAGCGGTTCGAGCCGTTCACGCGGCTGCTGTTCGACTGGTTCCGCGCGCCGCTTCTGGAGGTGACCGCTTCCTGCGACGAGGCGGGTGGCTGGGCCGTGATCACGCGGATCCGGCCCGTGCCGGTCAACGACCTGTCGCCGGAGGAGCGGGCCTTCTTCGTGCAGGGACTGGAGGGCTATTCGCGCCGCTCATGGCGGGCGCCGAAGAGCCGGGTAACGCTGAAATACGCGCTGGCCGTCCTGTGCGATCCGAAGGAGGAACTGCCGCCGTCGGCGCCCTCGTCGCTGAAGCATCTCGCCCGCGTGGCGCAGCGCCACGGCGTGGAAGTCGTGCACATCGGCCGCGACGATCTCGACCGGCTGGCGCAATTCGACGCGCTGTTCATCCGCGAGACCACCTCGATCGACAACCACACCTACCGCTTCGCCCGCCGCGCCGCCCAGGAAGGCATGCCGGCGATCGACGACACCACCTCGATGATCCGCTGCACCAACAAGGTGTATCTGGCGGAACTGCTCGACGCGCACGGGGTGCCGACGCCGAAGACCGTCATCCTCAATTCCTTAAAAGACGCCAACGGGCTGGAAGACCGGCTCGGCTCGCCGGTGGTGCTGAAAATTCCGGACGGATCGTTCTCGCGTGGTGTCTTCAAGGTTTCCGGCGCGGATGCGATTGAGGCGAAGCTCAAGGAACTGTTCGCCGACTCGGACGTGGTCCTGGCGCAGGAATACTGCCCCACGGCGTTTGACTGGCGCATCGGCGTGCTCGACGGCGAGCCGCTCTTCGCCTGCCAGTACCTGATGGCGAAGAAGCACTGGCAGATCGTCCGCCATGAGGATGGCAAGAAATCGGTGGAAGGCTCGTTCAAGACGGTCCCGCTGAACGAGGCGCCGCTGGCCGTCATGGATGCCGCGGTGCGTGCGGCGCGGCTCATTGGCAACGGGCTTTACGGCGTCGACATCAAGGAGACCGACGGTCGCGTCGTGGTCATCGAGGTGAATGACAACCCCAATCTCGACCATGGCGTCGAGGACGCCGCGGAGAAGGACATCGTCTGGGACCGGCTGATCCAGTGGTTCACCCGCCGGCTGGACGCGCATTACTCGTCGGGAGCGTGAGCGCACCCGGACGGTTCACTCCGGCGGCGCCGGAGCTTTGCCGGCACGGCGAAGCGGCTCGGGGCGGATTCTGTTGATGGCGTCCTCGCGGCCCGAGGCGGCGGCCGCGATGCGGGTCTGTTCCCGCAGGCGCTCGGCGTCGCGCTGGCGCAGGTCGAGGAGCAATTCCTCGATCCGCTCCTGCGGATGGCCGAGGGCGGCCAGCGCGTGGCCGCCAAGGACAATCGAGGATTCGAAAGTTTCGCGGACATCCGCGTGCAGGCCGAGGTCGGCGACCTCGATCGCGTGGATGCGGTCATAGGTGCGCGCGACGAGCCTGGCCTGCGGAAATTCGCGACGGATGAGGCGGATCATCTGGTTGGTCTGGTCATGACGATTGCTGCAGATGGCGATAAGATCGGCGTCGGCGGCGCCCGCGGCGCGCAGCACGTCACGCCGGGTGCCGTCGCCATAATGCACCCGCACGCCGAAGCGGTGCGCCTCGCGGACGCGCTTGGCGTCATTGTCGATGATGGTGACCGAGGCGCCGGAGGCGAGCAGCGGCTGCGACACGACTTGCCCGACGCGACCGAAGCCGATGATCAGCACGTTGCCGCCGGCATCGGAAAAATCCTCGTCGATCGTGTCGGGACCCTCGGAGCGGATGAGCAGCGGGCGCAGGCGTTCGACCAGCGGGGACAGGGCCATCGAGAAGGTGATGATGGCGACGAGGACGGAGGCGGTTTCGGCGGGCAGCAGCGCGACCGAGGCGGCGGCGGAGAAAAGCACAAAGCCGAACTCGCCGTGCTGGGCCAGCCCCAGCGCGGTCTTCACCGACGAGGCGTGGCCACGATCGCCGGCGCGCGCGACGGCGTAGATCGCCAGCCCCTTCAGCGTCATCAGCACGGGCACGGCGGTCAGCACGATCAGCCAGTTGTCGGCAACGGTCGGCAGGTCGAGGGAAATGCCCACCGCCATGAAGAACAGGCCGAGAAACAGCCCGCGGAAAGGCTCGATGTTGGCTTCGATCTCATGCCGGTAGGAGGAATCCGCGAGTAGTACGCCGGCGAGAAAGGCCCCCATGGCGTGGGACATGCCGGCGATGTCCATGATCAGCGCGGCGGCGATGACGATGCCCAGCGCGCTAGCCGTCATGATTTCCGGCAGCCGTGTTTTCGCCAGCAGGCTGAACATCGGGTCGAGCAGATAGCGTCCGGCAACGATCAGCAGCAGGATAGCCGCGATGGCGATGCCCGCATTGGTGAGGCTTTCGGTGAGGCTGGGCTCGGAGCTGCCCGGCGCCAGCAGTTGCACCATGAGCAGCAGCGGCACGATCGCGAGATCCTGGAACAGCAGGATCGCGAAGGACGCGCGGCCGTGCGGCACGAGCCGTTCGCCGCGTTCGTCCAGCGTCTGCATCACCTGGGCGGTCGAGGACAGCGCCAGGCCGAAGCCGATGATCAGGCTGGCCTGCCAGGCCAGGCCGAAGGCGAAGGGGACGGCCGCAAGCACCACGCCGCAGACCACGACCTGGGCGAGGCCAAGGCCGAAGATGCCGCGGCGCATGTCCCACAGCTGCGAGGGTTTCAGTTCCAGACCGATGACGACCAGGAACAGCACCACGCCGAATTCGGCGAAATGCAGCAATGCATCGGGCTGGACGCCGAAACTGCCGGTGACCGTGGAGCCGACGCAGACACCGGCCGCGAGATAGCCCAGCACAGTGCCCAGGCCGAGGCGGCGGAACAGCGGCACCAGGATGCAGCCGGCAACGATCAGGGCCAGTGCCTCCCAGAAAAGCAGCTCGATGTGATCAGGCGTGTACCAGGTCAAGGGACTCTCCGGTCAGCGGGCGCGTGGTGCGTTGTCCATGACGGTGCAGAATGGCGCAAGTGCGACCGTGCCGCCGCACGGGAAAAATCTGATTCCACTCCGTGCCGTCCCCCACTTTACGGAATCGCTCGAAACGCTTAGACAGCAGGCCCATATGAACGGCGGCCCGTCGGGGTCGTGACATCAACGCTTACCCGCACTCGTTTGCGGGAGTGAGCAGGAGTAAGACATGATCAACCTGACCTTTCCCGATGGCTCGTCGCGCGAATTCGCACCCGGTGTGACCGGCAAGGCGATTGCCGAGGGCATTTCCAAATCGCTTCTGAAGAAGTCGGTCGCCATGACGGTGGATGGCGCGCTGCGCGATCTTGCCGACCCGATCGAGGCCGATGCGAAGATCGAGATCGTCACCCGCGACGATCCGCGCGCGCTGGAACTGATCCGGCACGATGCGGCGCATGTGATGGCCGAAGCGGTGCAGGCCCTGTGGCCGGGCACGCAGGTGACCATCGGACCGGTCATCGAAAACGGCTTCTACTACGATTTCAAGCGTGTGCATCCCGACACCGGTGAGGACTGGCCGTTCACGCCGGAAGACCTGCCGGTGATCGAGAAGAAGATGCGCGAGATCATCCAGCGCGGCGACGCGTTCACCAAGGAAGTGTGGTCGCGCGACGAGGCCAAGGCGTTCTTCGCCGAGAAGGGCGAAAGCTACAAGGTCGAGCTGATCGAGGCGATTCCCGATGACCAGAGCCTGAAGATCTATCGCCAGGGCGACTGGCTGGATCTGTGCCGCGGGCCGCACATGGTGAGCACGCGCCAGGTCGGCAACGACTTCAAGCTGATGAAGGTGGCCGGC
>JBFHII010000271.1:0-4851 GCA_041596535.1 Breoghania sp.
ACCCGTCCTTTCGCTTCGCGGCATGACCAAGCGCTTCGGCTCGGTCCTTGCCGCCGACCATATCGACCTCGACCTCGCCCGCGGCGAGGTGCTTGCGCTTCTCGGCGAAAACGGCGCTGGCAAGACGACGCTGATGAACATGCTCTTCGGGCAATACACCCCCGATGCCGGCACGGTGCATGTCTGGCACGAAGCCGGCGCGGAGATCATTCTGCCGCCGGGCCAGCCACAGGCTGCGATCGAGGCCAAAATCGGCATGGTGCACCAGCATTTCACGCTGGCCGAGAACTTGACGGTGATCGACAACATCCTGCTCGGCACCGAGCGGCTGCTGCAATTCCACCGCAACCGCCGTGCGGCGCGGGCCAAGCTGGAAGCGCTGATGATCCATTCCGGGCTGGAGGCTCCGCTCGACCGCAAGGTGCGCGACCTCTCGGTCGGCGAACGGCAGCGGGTGGAAATCCTCAAGGCGCTATACCGGGATGTGCGCATTCTCGTGCTCGACGAACCCACCGCCGTACTCACTCCGCAGGAGGCCGACACGCTCTTTGCCTCCGTTCGCTCGATGGTGGACAACGGGCTGTCGGTAATCTTCATTTCGCACAAACTGCGCGAGGTGCTCGCTTTTTCGGACCGGATCGCCGTGTTGCGCCACGGCAAGAAGACCGGCGAAATGCCCACCGCCGAGGCAGATACCGCCTCGATCATCCGGATGATGATCGGCGAGGAACATGACATGCCGGAACGTACGCCCGGAACGCCCGGCGACACGGTGTTGCGGCTCGACAGCGTGTCGGTGCATCCCGAACGGGAGACCCGGGGTTTGCGGGACGTGACTCTCGATCTGCGCCGCGGCGAGATCGTCGGGATCGCCGGTGTCTCCGGCAATGGTCAGAGCGCGTTGGCGCAGATCCTGTCCGGCCTGCTGGCGCCGGATTCCGGCCGGATCGAAGTGGGGGGCGAGAGCCTTGCCGCATTGAGTCCGCGCGCGGCGCTTGCGCATGGGATCGGGCGGATCCCGGAGGATCGTCACCATGACGGTATCATCGCGGCGTTGAGCGTGGCCGAAAATCTCGTGATCGAACGGCTGGACGACGCGGATGTGCAGCGCGGCGGTTTCCTGCGGCGCGCCTCCATGGCGGAAAATGCCGAGGCGTTGAGCGAAGCCTATGACGTGCGCGGCCCCGGCATCCATGCCCGCTCCGCGCTGCTTTCGGGCGGCAATATCCAGAAAATGATCCTCGCCCGCGTGCTGGAGACCCACCCCAGCGTGATCCTCGCCAACCAGCCGACGCGCGGACTCGATTTCCGCGCCGCCGCGGAGGTAAGCCGCCGGCTGATCTCGGCGCGCGACCGGGGCGCGGGCGTCATCCTGATTTCCGAGGATCTCGACGAGGTCCTCTCGCTTGCCGACCGCGTGCTGGTGATGCATGCCGGCGAGCTTGTCGAAACGGACAGCCGGGAGCGTGCCTCCATCGGCCAACTCATGGCAGGGCACGCCGCATGATCGAGATCGTTCCAAGAGAGCAACCATCGAGGCGCCTGACGGCGGGCGTACCGCTGCTGGCCGCCATCGGCTCGCTGCTGTTGGCGGCCATTCCGCTCGCCTTTGCCGGCGCGCCGATCATCGAGGCCTACGGGCAGATGTTCACAGGCGTATTCGGCTCGCTGTTTTCCTTCACCGAGATGTTGACGCGGGCCACGCCGCTGATCTTCACCGGGCTGGCCGCCGCCGTCGCCTTTCGCGCGAAGCTCTGGAATATCGGCGGCGAGGGGCAGCTCTATCTGGGCGCCATGGCGGCCGTCTGGGTCGGCTCCGGCATGATCGAGGGGCCGCCCATTTTGATGGTGCCGCTGGTGCTGCTGGCGGGCGCCATCGCGGGCGGGCTGGGGATGCTTGGCCCGGCTGTGCTCAAGACACGATTCGGCGCCGATGAGGTCGTGACCTCGCTGCTGTTGAACTTCATCATCCTGATTTTCGTGCAGATGATGCTGGAAGGGCCGCTGAAGGACCCGATGAGCCTTGGCTGGCCGCAATCGGAGCCGATTATCGACGAGGCCGTGCTGCCGCAGCTCATCGCCAAGATGCGCCTGCATGCGGGGTTCCTGTTGGCCATTGGCACCGCCGTCGTGGCGCATGTGATCATGGCGATGACCGTCTGGGGGTTGCGCATCCGCGCCGTGGGCGAGAACGCCGCCGCGGCGCGCCATGCGGGCATGCCGGTGAAACGCATCTTCCTCGCCGTCGCCTTCGCCTCGGGCGCTCTGGCCGGGATTGCCGGTGTCTCCGAAGTGGCGGGCCTCAAGGGATACCTGACCTCCGATCTTTCGCCGGGCTTCGGCTATACCGGCATCGTCGTGGCGATGCTCGCCGGCCTCTCGCCGCTGGGCGTGGTGGCAGCGGCACTCTTCATCGCCTCCGTCTTCGTCGGCACCGACTCCATGAGCCGGGCGATGGGGGTGTCCTCCTTCCTCGCGGACCTCACGGTTTCCATGTCGCTCATCTGCGTATTGCTGGGCGGGTTCTTCGCCCGCTTCCGGATACGCCGCGTGCGGACGGAGGACGCGGCATGATGGACCTTCTGCAGATCTTCCTTTCCGACAGTTTCTGGGCGGCTTCGCTGCGGATAGCCACGCCGCTCATCTTCGGCGTGCTGGGCGCGCTGATGTGCGAGCGTTCCGGGGTGCTGAACCTCGGCATCGAGGGCATCTTCGTCGTCGGCGCGATGATGGGCTGGCTCGTGGCCTACCTGACCGGCTCGCTCTGGCTGGGCGTGATCGCCGCAGCGCTCTCGGGCGGGCTGTTCGGCCTGTTCCACGCCATTCTGACGGTGCCGCTGGGCCTGTCGCAGCACGTCTCGGGCCTCGGGATAACCATGTTCGCCACCGCGCTGATGTCCTTCGCCTATCGGACGATCTTCCCGCAGGTGGCCACTCCGCCGCGCATCGAGCCATTCCGCGCGCTCGACATCCCGATCCTGTCGGACCTGCCGTTTCTTGGCCCGGTGCTGTTCCAGCAGACGGCGCTCACCTGGCTGGCGCTGGCAATGGTGGTGCTGGTCTGGTGGTTGATGGACCGTACGGCGCTCGGCGTCGCGATCAAGGCGGTGGGCGACAACCCGGACGCGGTGAATGCGCAAGGTTTGTCGGTGATGCGCCTGCGCATGGGCGCGGTGGTCGCAGGATCGGCGCTGATGGCGCTTGGCGGGGCGTTCCTGACCATGTCCGCCTTCGATGCGTTCTTCTTCGGCATGGTCAACGGGCGCGGCTGGATCTGTATCGCACTGGTGATCTTTGCCAGCTGGCAGCCGGGCAAGGCGCTCCTCGGTGCGCTGCTCTTCGGCATGTTCGACGCGCTGCAGGTTCGGTTGCAAACCATGGCCGGCGCGGTCGTGCCGGGGCAGGTCTTCCTGATGGTGCCCTACGTGCTTTCGATCATCGCGCTCATCATCGCCGCGCGGAAGGCGGATTACCCGAGGGCGTTGCTCAAACCCTGGTTCAAGGGGCAGAGGTGATGGACATGGCGCTCCGTTCGATCTGCTGTTGCCCGGCCGAGTGTCGGGCGCGTCCCTTTTCACTTCCGCTCAACTGACGGAGCCAGACATGCTCGACCTTCTCGTCAAAAACGCCACCCTGCCCGACGGCAGTACCGCCGATATCGCCTGCGAAGTTGGCCTGATCACCGCCATCGAGCCGAACATCACGGCGCAAGCCGCCGAGACCATCGACGCCACCGGCCGCCTCGTCTCGCCGCCCTTCGTCGATCCGCATTTCCACATGGATGCGACGCTCTCGCTCGGCCGCCCGCGGATGAACATCTCAGGCACCCTGCTAGAAGGCATCGCGCTCTGGGGCGAGCTGAAGGAAATCCAGACCGTGGACGAGATCGTCGCCCGCGCGCTGGATTACTGCGACATCGCTGTTTCCATGGGGATCGGTGCGATCCGGACCCATGTCGATACCTGTGATGACAAGCTCACCGGCGTGCAGGCGCTGCTCGAAGTGCGCGAGAAGGTGAAAGACTATATCGAACTGCAACTCGTCGCCTTCCCGCAGGACGGTGTCCTGCGCGACCCGACGGCGATGACCAACACGATCCGCGCGCTCGACATGGGCGTGGATATCGTCGGCGGCATCCCGCATTTCGAACGCACCATGACCGATGGCGCCGAGTCCGTCCGCCTGCTCTGCGAAATCGCTGCCGAGCGCGGGCTGATGGTGGACATGCATTGCGACGAGAGTGACGATCCGCATTCACGTCACATCGAAACGCTGGCCTACGAGACGCAACGCCTCGGGCTGCAAGGGCGCGTTGCTGGATCGCACCTTACCTCCATGCATTCCATGGACAATTACTACGTCTCCAAGCTCATCGCGTTGATGGCTGAGAGCGAGATGCGCGTCATCCCGAACCCGCTGATCAACATCATGCTGCAAGGACGTCACGACACCTACCCCAAGCGCCGCGGCCAGACCCGCGTGCGGGAGCTGCGCGATGCCGGCATGACCGTCGGCTTCGGCTCCGATTGCGTGAAGGACCCGTGGTATTCGCTCGGCCGCGCGGACATGCTGGACGTTGCGGCGATGGGGCTGCATGTCGGCCAGCTGTCGAGCCGGGACGACATGCGCTGGTGCTTCGATGCGGTCACGGTCAACTCGGCCGAGATCATGGGGTTGGAGGGCTATGGGCTCGCCAGGGGCAACAAGGCGGATTTCGTTATCCTGCAAGCGGCGGACCCGATCGAGGCGATCCGCCTGCGCGCCACGCGGCTTGCGGTGATCCGCGCGGGAAAGGTGATTGCCGAGACCCCGGCCAGCACGGCCAAGCTCGCCCTGCCCGGGCGGCCGGCA
>JBFHII010000272.1:0-4849 GCA_041596535.1 Breoghania sp.
ACGCGGCGCAGCTGCGAACCAGGTGTGCCCGTGACACGCTCGGTTTCTTCCGGCGTCCACTTGGCGACCTCGGCGCGGATCTCATCCATGCCCCAGACACGCTGGCGGATGAATTCCTTGTCTTCCCAACCGTTCTCGAAGATATGCCACAGGATGCCCCAGATCAGGGCAACGTCCGAACCCGGACGGAAGCGCACATATTCGCTGGCGTGAGCGGCCGTGCGCGTGAAGCGCGGATCGCAGACGATCAGCGGCGCGTTGTTCTCTTCCTTCGCCTTGAGGACGTGCAGAAGGGAAACCGGATGCGCCTCGGCGGGGTTGCCGCCGATGATGAAGATCGCACGCGAATTGTGGATGTCGTTGTACGAGTTCGTCATCGCGCCGTAACCCCAGGTGTTGGCAACACCTGCGACGGTCGTCGAGTGACAGATACGGGCCTGGTGATCCACGTTGTTCGTGCCCCAGAAGGCGGCGAACTTGCGGAACAGATAGGCCTGCTCGTTGGAATGCTTGGCGGAGCCGAGCCAGTAGACCGAATCCGGTCCGGCGGTCTCGCGGATGTCCAGCATCTTGTCGCCGATCTCGTCGATCGCCTGATCCCAGGACACGCGTTCCCATTTGCCGCCGACCAGCTTGGTCGGATACTTCAGCCGCCGTTCGCCATGCGCGTGTTCGCGCACGGACGCCCCCTTGGCGCAATGACTGCCCAGGTTGAACGGGCTGTCAAAGCCCGGCTCCTGGCCAACCCATACGCCGTCCTGGACTTCCGCCAGAACCGTACAGCCCACGGAACAGTGGGTGCACACCGATTTGATCACATCGACCTTGCCGGTCGCAGGCCCTGCGGCCTCCGCCTTGCGCACCATGCCGCTGGACAGGCTTACCGCGGCGATACCGCCAACGGTCAGGCCTGAACGGCGGAGAAATGCGCGCCTGTCGATGGCGCCGTTCGTCAGCTCTTGAAGGGCAGACGACAAGCGGGGGCCTCGCGCAACCCCGTTCGTCTTCTTCCTGAGCATTCGCTTTCTCCCATTTTCCTGTCTGTCGTCTCATGATCCGCCGGTGCGAAATCCGTCCAAGGGGATTTCCAGTGCGAAGGACGACAATGACGCTGAATTCCCTGCCTCTTCCGGCGCGGACATTCGGTCCGCCAGGGATGCCGGTCGCACGCTTCGCCGGGGGGACCGCAGCGGCTGTCACCGCCCGCGGCACCCGCTCCGCATCAGAAGCGCGCCGTCTCGTAGACCCGCTTCACATGGTCGGTGAGGCGATAGCCGCTCGACTTCGTGTCAGCGACGTCCGCCGCTTCCACCTTGCCACCCGTCACCACGGCCGCACCACCGGTGACCGTGCCGAGTCCGGCAAGCTTAAGGAAGCCGCGACGATCGGTCTGGTGATCGTTCGCTGTGTCAGACATCCTCTGTCCTCCTGCTGCGGAGCCCTGAATCCAGCGCTCCTGTCGTTTCGGGAAGCCCTGCCTCCCATCGCGTCCGGCTTTTCACCCACAAGCGAGGGTGCAGTGCCGGTCAGTCCGCCGCAATCATTCGACCATGTCGAACGCCGCAGCTTCGATCTCGAGAAAAACCCGCCCCAGCGCGCCGACGGGCGCGTAGAAGCGGCTGCCTGCCGCCGCTTCAAGGTCGCGGAAGAAATGAGGCGCCCAGGCACTCACATGCGCCTTGAAGAAGGCCTTCTGTCCAGCAAGATCCATGGCCGGTCCGAAGCCCCCGCTGATCAGCCCCGCCATCATGTCCATGACGGCGGCGACGTGGTCCTCGGGCTCCTTCACAGACGGATCGCGCTCGATGCCGAGTTCGGCCATGCGGCCGCGCAGCTTGGCGAGCGGCTTCTCGTTGAGAAACCCGGTCAGATAGTAGGAGGCATAGGGCAGCAGCTCACCGCGCCCGACGCCGATGAACAGATCGTGATACTCGCGCGCCACCTCGGTATCGCGCACGCCGGCGGCCACGCGCGCGACCGCCCCCAAGGCCTCGCCCATCTGCGATTCGTCACTCGGCAATTGCGCAAGGGTCTTGAGGGTAGAGGCATCCGCCGGCGCCGCGAGAAGACCCGCTAGAAGCCCGTAAATCCGGGCCCTGGTGACGTCTTCCTCGGCTGCACGGCGATCAGATGCAGGTTCAGCCATCTTCACTCCAGTGGTCTGCTGAGCGGATTTACGCACGTATTTCAACACCGTGCAATCGATATCGTTTCCGCATTGCAGCAGTATCGACAACTGGTGAAGCAACCGTTCCGCAGTCCGCGCATCGCATTAAGTTGAATTTTATATTCATGTTTTATCGTTACTGGCGATCGCCCGAAACTACTGTCGACTGGCACCCTGCCTCATGCGATCGGCACGCGAGTACCAATTGATTGATGAACAACAGGTTTTTGAGTGCAAATTCATACCGCTGCAGCAAACAGAAGCGGGCATATGCGTGAAAGGCGCGTGTGAGCGCAAGATGCGCGTCAGGATTGACGGCGCAGGTCGGGCCGAGGCGGTCAAGGGAAGCTGTGGGGCGGGCGGTTGCACACAATCGGGTGATCTGCGCGAACCGGGGCACCGCAAGCGATGCCCCGGTTGGGCCTATTCGTAGACGATCGACGGCGCTGCGTGGGTCGTTTCGTCGCGGTTGCGTTCGACCTCAGCCCAGACCTTGCCGGCGATCTCGCGATAGAGCCTGGCGTGCGGACCATCGGGTTCAGAAACCACCACCGGCGTACCGGCGTCGGAATTCGACCGGATGTCCATGTGCAGCGGCACCTCTCCCAGGAACGGCACGCCGAGTTTTTCCGCCTCGTTACGCGCGCCGCCGTGCCCGAAAATGTCCGAGCGCTCGCCGCAGGACGGGCACAGGAAGTAGCTCATGTTCTCGACAATACCGAGCACCGGCACGTCGACCTTGCGGAACATGTTGAGCCCCTTGCGCGCATCGATCAGTGCCAGGTCCTGCGGTGTGGAAACGATAACGGCACCGGCCAGCGGCACCTGCTGCGCCATGGTGAGCTGCGCATCGCCTGTGCCCGGCGGCATGTCGACGACCAGCACGTCAAGCTCGCCCCAGGCGACCTCGCGCAGCATCTGCGTCAGGGCCGACATGACCATCGGCCCGCGCCAGATCATCGGGGTTTCCTCCTCCACCAGAAAGCCCATCGACATGACCTTCAGGCCGTATCCTTCCAGCGGTTTCAGGATACGGCCCGAAACCGGTTCGGGGCGCCCGGTGATGTGCAGCAGGCGCGGCATCGAGGGTCCATAGATATCGGCGTCCAGCACGCCGACCTTCAGTCCGTTGGCCTGCAGCGCAAGCGCCAGATTGACCGCCGACGTCGACTTGCCGACACCACCCTTGCCCGAGGCGACCGCGATGATCGAGGCGATGCCAGGCACGCCCGGTTTCTCTGCCGCCTGTTCCGGCGCATGGCCGTGCCCGCGCGCGGCCATCGGCGGCGGAACCGCTCCCATCTGGGCCTTGGACGGCGCGGGGCGCGCCTGCGCGGACGGTTGGGGCGCGGCGCCCTGCCCGGCCTTCTTTTCCGCCGTCAGGGCTACCATGACCTTGCCGGCGCCCGGCAGGTCCGCAACCACCTTCTCGGCGGCCTGACGCAGGGGCTCGAGTTCCTGCGCGCGTTCGGCCGGCACGGTGATGGAAAACACCACCCGTCCGTCGGAAACGAACACGTCCGACACCAGTCCAAGCGACACCAGGTCCCCTTCGAGATCCGGCCCCTTTACCCTGCGCAGGGCATCCAGCACCTGTTCCTTGGTCACTTCGGCCATCGTTTCTCCGTTTCATCCTGTCATCGGGGCCGGCAGCCGTCGGATTGCCGCCCGGCATCCGGCCCGAGCCTGCTGTCATGCACGCGGCTTGCGCTGGCATGCCAGTTCGGTGCTGCGTAAACTAACGGCGGATTGCGCGCGGTCAATGTCCCTCTGCCGCCCGGACGCCCCCCGCACGAGCCTTCAACATGGGAAGGCGGCAAGCCGGTTGCTGGCAATCCATACTACGAAGCAATACGATCCTGCGCTTTTCGAGAAGCCTGCCTACACTCCGCGCCAATCCGCCTGAATGGCTGGCCGGTCGTCACTGCGCATCTCAGGCGCCCGCGAAACAACCAAGTCGCGCGACGGAGCGCGGATCCGGCAACCTTTGAAGGCGGTGTCCGTCTGGAGTTCGTCATGCATGTGACCCAATTGTGCTACAGAAGCCGCGCTGTCACGGCGCGCGAGGTGTGCGCCTCCGACCGCGACCGCGATCTCAAGCGGCTGCTCGCGAAGGCCCGCCTGCGCAATGCCCGCAACGACGTTACCGGCGCGCTGCTGTTCGTGGACGGATACTACTTCCAGACGCTTGAAGGCCCCGCGCACGCCATCGACACGATTTTCCACAGCGTGGAGCATGATCATCGCCACGCCGACATTGCTGTGCTCCGACGCAGGGACGTGCCCGACCGGCTGTTTCCGGGCCGGCCGATGTATTTCTCCATGGTGCCGCAGCTGACGAGCGCCGGCGGATCCCCGCGCTGGTACGCGAATATCACGAACCCGCTCGTCATCGGCGGCGTGGACCTTACCGACATTTTCAGCCAGTTGGCACGCGACGCCAAGCACCGCCGCGCCTGTGCCGATGCACTGTTGATCTAGCGGCGCGCACTCAGCGGCGCGACGGTACCGGCGCGACGATCGTCCTGACGCTCAACTTCATCCTGCTGGCGCTCACCTTCGGCGTCAGCATTCCGGGCCTCTCCTGAACCTTGCTCGGCGGGCTTTCCACCTGAAACCGCCAGAGTGGCCGCACGTCAACTGCGGATCAAATCCAAGGCGAATCCATCGCGAATCCATCGC
>JBFHII010000273.1:0-4842 GCA_041596535.1 Breoghania sp.
CACCGGCACGCCTGCTGGGCGCGCCTTTCGCCGCATTGCGCGGCGCGCGCTCCTGAGACGCTGGATCATTTATCCGGGGGCCACGGCAGCGCCGCGGCCCCACGCGCATGCCTCCTGCCGGGCATTTAGCCGAACATGTCGGCGCTGATGCCCGCATACCAGCCGACCGACTCCTCATAGGTGGCCTTGCGCAGGGCGGCGTCCTCCCCCGTCTGGCTGATGAAACCGTCCGTCTTGGCGATCTTCTCGTCGGTCGCCTCGTAGCGCGCGCCGACCTTCACCCCGTCCTCGGTATCAATCAGGCTCCAGCAGGTGTTGGAGAAGCGCGCGGGGAAGGTTTTGGCCCCCGTCAGCGCGCCACGCACCGCCATGGCCGCAACCTTTGCCTGGCTGTTGGCGGAGAAGCCGGATTTCGGCATGTCGCCGGCGATGCAGGCATCGCCCAGCACGTGGATGTTCTCGTCCATGCGGCTTTGCATCGAGCCCGGCACGATCGGGCAATAGCCGCTGCTGTCGGCCAGCCCGGCGTCCGACGCGATATGGCCCGCCGTCTGCGCCGGAATCACGTTGGCCACATCGGCCTTGATGGTGTCGAGTTCGGTCTCGATTACCCCGGTTTGCGGATTCATTCCGGTGATACCGCCGCTGATGGAGGCGGGCAGCCACTCGATCATGCCGGGATAGTGCCTCTCCCAGCCTTCCATGAAGAGCGCCTGCTTGGAGAAATTCTCCTTCGGATCGAGAATGATGATCTTGGCGGTCGGATTGCTCCGCTTGAGCTGGTGGGCAACCATGGAGACCCGTTCGTAGGGGCCGGGCGGACACCGGTACGGATTGGGCGGTGCGACCATCACGTAGGTTCCGCCCTCGCGCATCGCCAGGACCTTTTCCTTGAGCAAGGTCGTCTGGGTCCCGGCCTTCCAGGCATGCGGCATATGGCCTGCCGCGGCCAGCGAATAGCCCGGGACGCTCTCGTATTTCAGGTCGATGCCGGGCGCGACGACAAGCCGGTCGTAAGGCACGCGTCCGCCGCCGGCCAGCGCCACCTCGCGCGTGTCGCGGTCCACGGCCACCGCCCAGTCATGCACCACGTTGATGCCGTGGGTTGCGGCGAGCTTGCCATAGTCGTGACCGATGGAGGCCAGCGTGCGGAAGCCGCCGATATAGAGGTTTGAGAAGAAGCACGTGTAGTAGGTGCGCGTCGGCTCGATCAGCGTGACGTCTATGGCGCCGTCGGAATCCTTGGCGATGTAGCGCGCGGCCGTCGCACCGCCGGCGCCGCCGCCAATGACCACCGCGCGCGGGCGGCCTTGCGCGTGCAGGGCGCGGGTGAACTGGGGCGAGGCCGCAACGCCGGCCGCGGCGCCCACGTATTTGGTGAATGTCCTTCTTGAAATTCCAGCCATCTCTTCCTCCCGATCGTGTTCAATCGGCCGCCTCGAAATAGGCGGCGAGCGCTGCAATCTGCTCATCCGACAGGCTCGCTGCGATGAGCTGCATCACGGGGTTCTCCCTCGTCTTGTTCTTGTAGGCATGCACGACCCGCACGAAGTCCTCCGCGGGCCAGCGGGTGATCGACGGAATGCCCTTGTCGGCACCGCTGGCCTGGTGGCAGGTGAGACATTCGCTGGCCAGATAGGCGCCGTAGTCGCGATCCCCCTCGATCGCCAGAATGCGGGCGGGGACCGGCGGATCGTCATCGGCCGCATCGCCTCCACGGGGCGGGGCGGTGGGCGGCGCCTCGGGGATATTGCCGGGGCCGGGCGAAAACTGCCGGATGAAGGCGACCAGCGCCGCACGGTCCCCGGCGTCCTGCAGTCCCGGAAAGGCCATCTTCGTGCCGGCCACGGCCTTCTTCGGCGCCTCGATAAAGCGCGCCAACGCCTGTTCGGTCCAGACCAGACCGTTCTGACCCGCATCCGCCAGCGCCCGGGAATACCGGTAACCATCCAGGGTCCCTGCCCTGCGGCCGAAAATGTCGTTGAGAAGCGGGCCAACCCGGTGGCGCGCCTTCAGACCCACCTCGTGGCAGGCCTGGCACATCGCAAAAACTTCGGCGCCGCGCTCGATCACCGGATCGCGCGCGTGAGACGCCGATAGCGCGGCGCATTGCGCCACGGATGCCAGCATGAGCAACACAAGCGATCGGGGCATCGCGATCCTCCCTCGCTGTACGCCCGGCCGGTCCTCAAGTGCATCATACAGCAAAAAGGCCCGCAGCGTTCCGCCGCGGGCCCATGCATGCTAGTCGACCGACGCGCCCTCCGGCCCCTCGCCTTCCGGCGTCACGTCGATGATCACCGCGCGTTTGGTGATCTTCACCTCCGCCTTGCAATCGCTCATGCACGGCTGCTGCGTGCCCGCAAGCGGCGTATCGGGCCGGTCGTCATCGATGAAATTCGCCTCGTTCGGCATACGGACCGAGGCAAAATTCTCCTTCGACAGAACGAACTCCTCATCGGTGACGATGTCGTTCATGTAGAGCAGATAGGCGACAATCGCGTAGGTCTCGTCCGGCGTCAGGGACTGGGCATCGCCGAACGGCATCGCGCGATAAATGTAGTCGTAGACGGTGGAGAGATACGGCCAGTAGGAACCGACGGTCTTCACCGGGTTTTCGGATTTCAGCGTGTCCCGGCCGCCGGCGAGCACCGGCCAGCGGTCCACGCCTTCGGCGAAGTCACCGTGACAGGCGGCGCAGCGCTCGGCGAAGACTGCCTCGCCATCGCCGACGGTTCCCGCGCCTTCCGGCAGCCCCTGCCCGTCCGGCCGCACGTCGATGTCCCAGCCCGCAACCTGCTCGGGCGTCGCTTCCGTACCGATGCCGAACTTGCCCGCGACAGCGGGACCCGACATCATGCTGGCGACGATGGCGACACCGGCAAGACGCGAAAAACGCTCACGAAATCTCGACATTTTCCACCTCGCCGCTGGCTTTGACATGCCATGTCTGAATGCCGTTGTTGTGATAGATCGAATTGGTGCCGCGCACGGCCCGCAACTCGTCCTTGGTCGGCTGCACGTAGCCCGTTTCATCGTAGGCACGCGACTGCACCAGCAGATCGGAGCCGTCCCAGTCGAACTCGTAGTAGAAGCGGTGCATCGACTTATCGAGGCTCGGGCCGTCGATCCGCGCCTGGTGCCAGTTCCTGCCGCCGTCGATGGTGACATCCACGCGGGTTACGCGCCCCCTGCCCGACCAGGCGACGCCGGTGAGCACCGTGAAGCCCTTGCCGTGGGTGATCGGCGCCTGCGGGCTCGGGCTGGTGACAACCGACTTCGCGTCCATCACCCAGGTGAAGCGCCGCGCCCGGCCGTCGGCCAGCAGATCGGTGTACTTGGAGGTTTCCTCGCGGGCATGCCACGGCTCGTCCCCTACCTCGATGCGGCGGATCCACTTGACCCACATGTTGCCTTCCCAGCCGGGGACGACCAGACGGGCGGGATAGCCCTGCTCGGGACGCAACGCCTCGCCGTTCATCTTGAAGGCGATCATGCAATCGTCGAGCGCCTTTTCCAGCGGCAGCGAGCGGTTCATGCCGGCGGAATCGCCGCCTTCGGGCATCAGCCACCTGGCGTTGGTTTTCAGCCCGGCTTCCTCAAGCAGATAGCGCAGCGGAACGCCGGTATACATGACGTTGTGGATCATCCCGTGGGTGAACTGGCAGCCGTTGAGCTGCGCGCCGCGCCATTCCATGCCGGAGTTCGCCGCGCATTCCAGGAAGTAGATCCGGTTCTCGCGCGGAAAACGCTTCAGGTCGTCCAGCGTGAACACCAGCTCCTTGTCGACGAGGCCGTTGATCATCAGCCGGTAGTCGGTCGGATTGACCTCGGCGACGCCGCCGTGATGGCGTTCGAAGCACAGGCCATTGGGGGTGATGATGCCGTCGAGATCATGCAGCGGCGTGAAATTGATCGAGCTTTCGCGCGATGCCGTCAGCCACTCGACGCTGCGGCGAACCACGTCGCTTTCGTATTCCGACGGCACGCCATAAGGGGCCGCATCGACGCCGGGTCCGAGATAGCGGCTCCAGTCCGCCACGTTCGGCGGCAGGTTCTCCGGATCGCTTTCGGCACGCACACCACCAGCCGCGGCGATCAGACCGCCGGCGGCCAAGCCCCCCTTCAGGAAGCCGCGCCGCGAAGGCCGCGGCAGTTTTCCGTCGTCGCCACTTTTCATGGGCATGGACGAGCTCCGTTCGTTTCCTCAACCAAACATATTCGAATGTGAGAATATATTATATCCATCACCATGGAAAGCGCCTGAACGGCAAAACACGCAACAAACGCGCCGCACCCAGGCCGCCCTTCCATCACATGTGGCTCCAGGGCCGGGCCGCCTGAACCACCCGGCCGCCGCCTTCAAATGCTTGAACCGCAATCAATAATGATGTCAGAGACCGACCACGTTGACCGAGCGGTTGGGCTCCAGAGAGACCGTCTTGTGCTCGGCGAGATAGTCTTCCACCACATCCCAGATCGCCGGGCCTTCGGTGCCTTCGTTGACACTGGCCCAGCCGGCGACGGCGTATTCCTTCGCCGCATCGACCGCGTCGCCAGTCTTGAGCACCGTCATGCCGGTGATCCGTTCGCCGATGGTCTTGGTGGGATCGATGGTGTAGCCGAGACCACCGACACGCACCATGTCGCCGCCCTGCTGGTAATAGGGATCGACGTTGAACAGGTTGTCGGCCACATCCTCGAGGATTTCCTTGATGAAGGCGCCGGTCATCATCGAACGATAGGCGGCGGGATAGGTCATCGACGTTGCGTTGTGCAGATCCTCCACCGTGATGTCCTGACCCGGCAGCACGCTGGTGCCCCAGCGGAATCCCGGGGCCA
>JBFHII010000274.1:0-4838 GCA_041596535.1 Breoghania sp.
GCAGGGCGCCTTCCAGGTCACGCAAGCCCATTCCGGCGGAACCGGGCGGCTCCGCGGCGCCCCCCCGCACCCCCTGGCCGCGCCAGCGCAGCGGACGATACGGCCGCGCGTCGTCCGGAGCGAGATCGACGATGGTGTCCAGCCGATATCCGCGTTGCGCGGAAACCCGCGCCGTGACGCTCACCGCGTACACCCGATCGGTGGGCAGCGATCCGAAGAACGAGGCACCCGGCGGGTCGATCGGCGCCAGCCGGATCCGCAGGGCTTCCGCAACGTTTTCCTCTGCCAGCCCCTCGTAGCCGCTGTACAGCGTGAGATGCGGATGCACCGCCGCATAGAATTCCGCGCGGATACCGGGCAGCGCCGCGAGTTCCTCGACAAGCTGGAAGGGTGTCGTCTCCCGCCTTGCGACGATTGCCGCGGCGAGTGCCGCCGCCTCGTCGGCCTGGGTGAACAACCCGAGCACGGCGCGCAAAAGCTCCGGCGCGACTTCGTTGAGATCGAGTTGTCCCGCGACATCCTGGACCGATATAGCAAGCGCCCCCTCGCCCTCCAGGCTGCATCGATACGGCGTCGCATCCGCCCTGACATGGCGCGCGGCCCCCTCCGGCCGCGCCAGATCGGCAAGCAGGCGCGCCACCGCGATCTCCACTCCGGCCTCCGCCAGCAGGGCGCCCCTAGCCACCTGGACCGCGTTGGACACGCGTGCCGTGCGGTTGTTCACCGCCGCCGTGAAGCCGATGGTTATGCTTGCAAGCAGCGCCAGACTTAATACAACCGTGAGTATGGAAAAGCCGCCTGACGGCCGTCGCAACCAGCGACCGCGAACACCGGGCACGCACCGCGCCCGGAACGCCGCGATCAGGTCTGCTGTGCGAAACGGGCTAGGCATGGCGTCCCGGAGACTTCCAGATGGCTGTGGTGTCTCATAGCAGAAAACGCAAGGCGAATGGAACGGCGGCGCTTCTTGGCGGCTTGTTCGCGGCGATGGCGCTTGCCGCGTGGATGACCGGCGGCGCGATGCCGGTTCCGGCGGTGATCGCGGGCTGCGTGCTGGGCGGACTGCTGGTGTTCGGCGCGGTGGTCGACAGCCACATGCTCTACATCCCCGACCGCGTCAGCCTGGGACTGTTTCCGCTGGGGCTGCTTGCGACCTGGTACTTTGATCCCGCAGCCGTCTGGGTCCATGCGCTGGGCGGGCTGGCCGCCGGGCTGTTTCTCGTGGGTTGCGACCTTGCCTACCGCCGGCTGCGCGGACGCTCCGGCCTCGGCATGGGGGATGCAAAACTGTTTGCCTCGGCCGGCGCCTGGGTCGGCCCCGCCGCCCTGCCCGGCGTGCTGCTGATCGGCTGCCTGTCGGCCATCGCCATGCTGCTCGCCCGACGGATGAGTGGAGACAGCCGGGCGCTGTCGCGCCGTCTCGCCTTCGGTCCGCATCTGTCGCTCGGCCTCTGGGCGGTGTGGCTGTTCGGTCCCCTGTCGTGGTCGTAACCGGCCATTGCCGCAATAATCCCGGGACCGGCACGGAAACTGACTGTTCCGGCCGCAAAAATGTCACTACCGTGCGGCATGCTTGGCATGTTTTCAGAATTGGTTTGTCGGAGTTGTTTCGTGTTGAGAGCCATCAGATCCGGAACGGGACGCCGCCGGTCGTCAAGACGCGGCTTCAGCCTGCTTGAAGTGCTGGTCGTCCTGGCGATCATTGCGCTGGTCGCCAGCGTCATCGGACCGCGCGCCATTTCGTTCTTCAGCCGCGCCAAGACGAAGACCGCGAGCCTGCAGATCCTGGAGATCGAGAACGCGCTGGAACTCTATTTCCTCGATACCGGCCGCTACCCCGCCGAGAACAACGGCCTCGCGGCCCTCGTAGAGGCGCCGCCCGCGGAAACCCGCTGGAACGGGCCCTACGTGAAGAAGAGTTCGGCACTGACCGATCCGTGGAACCGGCCCTACCGCTACCGCTACCCCGGCCAGTTCGCCGAGTTCGATCTCTATTCCCTCGGCCGCGACGGCTCGGACGGCGGCACCGGCGAGGACGCCGACATCACCAACTGGTAGCGGCCAGCCCCGCGCAGGCTCATTCCAGCCGCGGCCGGATGCTCAGCGTCTGGCTTTCGACTTGTCCGCCCTCGGCAAAGGTCACGGTCATCTCGATGATGCGCGGCAGGCGCGGCTGACCGCTCCAGACGTCGCGCCAGCGGGTCGCGTCGCTGTCGAGCATGCGGCCATAATAGCGGAACCGGATCGATTGCAGGCCCTCGAGCAGCCTCAGCGGCCGCTTTGTCTCCCCGGCTCCGAACATCGGCTGGAAAGCAACCGTCAGTGCGGTGTCATCGGGCAACCGCGAGACGCTCAGCATGTAGGGCTGGTCGGGACCCGTGGCGCCTGTGGGCTGGAACGATGCGAAGCTGATCTCGTCCGGGCGTCCCTCGAAGGGGCTCGGCTGTTCGCCGTCATCGAGATCCGGCGATGGAATGACCATCGCCTGGGCGATCTGACGGCGCAGGTAGCCGATGCCGGCCAGATGCTGCCCGCCTTGCGAAATCGCCGCCGAACGCTCCCACACCCGGCGCCCGAACGTCATGGACCCGGAGACGATGGTCGCCAGAAGCCCCAGCATCGCGATGCCGATCAGCAGTTCCAGAAGCGCGAAGCCGCGCCGGTGCCGCGCCGGCGGCCGCAGCCATCCGCGGAGAACCCGTCCGGGTCTTGCATCCTTGCGGGTCATGGCGACACCGGATCGCCTTGCAGCCGGATCGTGCTGAGCACCAGCACGGCACGGTCCGGCTCCGCCCTGCGGAAGGCGGCAATCTCGATGCGGTACAGGCTCGCCTGCGGGTTGCCCGGCGGCGCACCGGCCGGCGCCACCCTGGCGATGCGCAGCGTCCGGCCAAACGTCTCGTTCAGCACCGCCGTGTCGGTGCCCGCCGTCAGTGCGGGACCAGACACCACCCTGTCGATCTCCGATTGCAGCAGTTCCAGTGCGCCGGCCACATCCTCGGCACGGTCGACACCGCGCGCGCCGGTCCCCACCATGCGGTAGATCATCGCCAACATCATTGCCAGGATCGCGAAGGCCACGACGGATTCCAGCAGCGCGAAGCCGCGTCTGCGGCGCTTGCGCGACAAGGGCAAGCGGGGAAGCTGCGGCATCATCGTCAAAACGCCAGATCGTTGACGCTGAGCACCGCGTCCATGATCACCAGGATGAACGACCCCACACCGAGGCCGATCAGCAGCGTCAGCACCGGCGGCACGAGCTGGAAGATCAGCGCCACCTGGCGGGTGGATTCCTCTTCCAGCGTCTTGGCAACATGCGCCAGCATGTCCGGCAACGTGCCGGTTTCCTCGCCGATGCGGATCAGCCGCTTGGCAAGCATGGGAAAGTGGCCGGCCGCATCGATGCTGTCGGCCAGCCGCTCGCCGTTGCGCAGTTCCGCGATGGCGCGCGCCACCAGATCGCGCGATGCATGACTTTTCAGCGCGCCGGCGGTCGCCTCCAGCGAGTTCACGAGCGACACGCCGTTGCGCAGCATGATGCTCAGGGTCTTGGCGAAATGCGCCACCTCGACATTGGCCTTGAGTGAGCCGATCAGCGGTGTTGCGAAGGCGAGGCGTTCAACGGCGCGCTGCACGGCGCCGTGATGCCGCGCCCGCAGCATGGCCACGACGCAGAGCGCCAGTCCGGTCAGGATGGCGATCCAGTTCTCGGTCACGAAGACACGCGCGCCCGTCACCATGGCGATGGCCGTCGGCAACTCCTTGCCCGAGTTCTCGAACAGCGGCGTGATCGCGGGGATCAGCACCGAGGAGATCACGAACAGCACCACCAGCGAGGTCGCAAACAGGATCGCGGGATACAGCAGGCCCGAGCGGATGCGGCTGCGGATCGTCTGCTCGTGCTCGATCTGCTCGGCCAGATCGCCCAGCACCACGCCGAGGGAGCCGGACTTTTCGCCCGCCACAACCATCGAGCGATAATACGCCGGCGAGAACCCCGGTGCCTTCTCAAGCGCCTCGGACAGCGACGCGCCGTTCAGGATCGCCTTCCGGACCGTCTCGAGCATCCGCCGCGGCCTCGCCTTCTTCTCGTTCTCCAGGGTGATCGCCACCGCATCGACCAGCGGCACATGCGAAGCCAGGAGGCTGGCCATCATGCGGGTGAACCGGGCCAGGAATACCCGGTCGTAGCGGGCCTTCGATCCGCCGCCCGCCGACGCGGGCGCCGCGCCGGCCGCGATCTCGACGGGAATCATCTGCCTGTCGCGCAGCGAGGCGAATGCCGCCGCCTCCGACGCCGCCTCCAGGCTGCCGGACACCAGCGCGCCCTGCGGCGAATAGGCCTTGAACTGGAACTCAGCCATGGCTCGTCACATCCGGATCCCTGCTAAACGACGCGCCATGCCGGTTGCGCGCCGCAATTGCGCCCGCGCGCCCCTCATCCGCGCCGCCCGGCAATGCTGATCACTTCCTCCAGCGACGTCCGCCCCTGCTGGGCCACCTGCAGGCCGTGGTCGATCAGTTGCGGATTGCCCGATGCCTCGGCGGCACGCGCGATCTCGTCCTCGCCGCCGCCGGCCAGGATGCGTTCGCGCACCGGCCCGTCGATCATCAGCAATTCGGAGATCACCGTGCGACCCGCGTAGCCCGTACCCCGGCAGGCCTCGCAGCCTACCGGCCGCCGGAACCCGCCGCCCTGCTCGCCGACCCTGCTGCGCAGCGCCGGCGGAAGCTCCGATGCCGCCAGCGGCGCGCTGCACCGGTCGCACAGGGTGCGCACCAGCCGTTGCGACAGCACCGCGCGGACGCAGGCCGCCACCAGATAGGGTGCTGTGCCC
>JBFHII010000275.1:0-4821 GCA_041596535.1 Breoghania sp.
GTCGATGTTGGCGAAGGTGCCGACGGCGCCCGAGATCGCGCAGGTGGCGACTTCCTCGCGGGCCGCGACCAGACGATTGCGGCTGCGCTCGAACTCGGCGTAGGCCTGGGCCAGCTTGAGGCCGAAGGTGACCGGTTCGGCATGGATGCCGTGCGAGCGGCCGATGGTCACCGTGTCCTTGTGCTCGAACGCCCGGCGCTTGATGGCGGCCAGCAGGGCGTCGATGTCGGCCAGCAGCAGGTCCGCCGCCTTCACGCACTGCACGTTGAAGCAGGTGTCGAGCACATCGGAAGAGGTCATGCCCTGGTGCACGAAGCGCGCGTCCGGGCCGACGATCTCCGCCAGATGGGTCAGGAAGGCGATGACGTCGTGCTTGGTCTCGCGTTCGATCGCGTCAATGCGCTCGATGTCGAACGTAGCGGCTCCGCCCTTTTCCCAGATGGTCTTGGCCGCATCCTTCGGAATGACGCCGAGTTCCGCGAGCGCGTCACAGGCATGCGCCTCGATCTCGAACCAGATACGGAATTTCGATTCCGGGGACCAGATGTCGGTCATCTCGGAGCGGGAGTAGCGCGGGATCATGGCGCAGCCTTCGTGTGGTGGGAGGATTTGCGCCCGCATCTAGCAGGAAACGCCGGTGATCACAATTGGGCTGTGGCGACTTGGTCGCGCATCGCGTGCCGGGCTTGCCAGGACTGGCACATGCGGCGTGCCGGGGAAAAGCGCCGTGCTCGGCGGGAGCCTGCAGGGCGTCTGCTCTAAAATTAAGCAGGAAGCATAGTTATTGCGCACCTCTGCGGCCGATTAACAAGTCTTCAATAGTTGTTTGTGAAATGAACGCACATTTATACGTATTTTTGAAATGAGAATTAGTTGTGTTATTTCAATGTTAACGGTGTCGCGCGGAAAGTGCCTGGATCCAATTCAGAATAAATCAGGTACACGGGGATCCTGATGAATGCATTTTGGCGCCACCTTGGTTCTCTAGCAGCGTTGAGCCTTCCAGCCGGAGGTCTCCTTGCGGGGCCTGTACTCGCGGCCGGGACGCCGGACATCGGGCTGGCGGAGGTTCATGACGCGCTGAAGGTCGCGCAGCAGCGGCTCGACTATGTCTGGATCCTGATCGCCGCGGCGCTGGTCCTGCTGATGCAGGTCGGCTTCATGCTGCTCGAGGCCGGCATGGTGCGCTCGAAGAACTCGGTCAACGTCGCGCAGAAGAACATGCTCGACTTCACCTTTTCGGTGATCGCCTTCGCCTGCGTCGGCTTCATGATCGCCTTTGGTGCGGGGAACGGCTACTGGATCGGCGTTGATGCGACGGCCTTCATGCTGCGCGAGGTGGAAAGCTGGGGGCTGGCCTTCTTCGTGTTCCAGGTGATGTTCTGCGGCACAGCCGCGACGATCGTCTCCGGCGCCGTCGCCGAGCGCATGCCCCTGATCGCCTATCTGCTGTGTTCCCTGCTGATCGCGGGGCTGGTGTATCCGGTCTTTGTGCATTGGGCCTGGGGCGCGGCGCTGGTCGAAAATGCCTCCGCCTTCCTGGGCAACATGGGCTTTGTCGATTTCGCGGGCTCCACCGTGGTGCACGGCACCGGCGCCTGGATCGCGCTGGCTGCATGTATCATCGTGGGCGCGCGCAAGGGCCGGTTCGATGCGGCAGGGAATCCGGTGCGCATCCAGGGACACAGCCCCGTGCTGGCGACGGCAGGCGCCTTCTTCATTTTCGTCGGCTGGATCGGCTTCAATGGCGGCTCCACCATCGCCGCTGTGCCTGACATCGCCCATATCGTGGCCAACACGGTGCTGGCGGCGGCGACGGGCGGCACTGCGGGTTTTCTCGTCGGCTGGAAGCAGGACGGACTCTTTCTGCCGGAGAAGGCGATCTCCGGCATGCTGGGCGGCCTCGTGGCGGTGACCGCCGGGTGCATGGCGCTCGGGGCGCAGGGCGCGCTGTTGGTCGGCGCGCTGGGCGGGGTCGCCGCAGTGGTCAGCAACGCTATTCTCGAGACCCGGTTCCGGATCGATGATGCCGTGGGCGCAGTCGGCGTGCACGGCGTCGCCGGCGTGGTCGGCTCCCTGTCGGTGGCCCTGTTCGCGCCGCTAGAGCATCTGCCTACGGGAGCGCGTCTGGATCAGTTGGGCGTCCAGGCGCTCGGCGTGGGCATCAACTTCGTCTGGGCGTTCGGTGTTGCCTTAGCCTTCTTTGTTGTACTGCGCTCGGTGATGCCGATCCGTGTCAGTGAAGAGGATGAGGAACGCGGCCTCAACGAGACCGAGCACGGCACCCGGCTGGGTATCGGTCACGTGGAGGATGCCTACAGCGCGCTGATCAACGGCGAGACCGATCTGTCGCTGAGGCTTCCCGTTACCCAGGGCGATGAGGCCGAACGGCTGTCGGGGCTTTTCAACCGGCTCATGGATTCCATCCAGAACGAGGAACTGGCGCGCAACTTCGAGACTGAAAAGCAACGCTCGGAAGAAGAGGCGGAACGTCTGTCCGCGCTTGCCAATTCCACCTTCGAGGCCATCACCATTTCGATTGGCGGTATTGTCGTGGATGGCAATGCCGCGCTCGAGGATCTGCTCGGCATTCCGATCGAGACGCTCAAGGGCCGCAAGGTTCTGGATCTCATCGATCCGCATGATCATGATCTGGTGCGCAAGCATTTGCGGCTCAAGGACAGCAAGCCCTACGAGCTGCGCGTCAAGCATGTCGACGGAACCGTCATTCCCGTTGAGGTGCGCAGCCGCCAGATCGTCTATCGCGGCAAGCGCACCATGGTCTCGGCTGTCGTCGATCTGCGCGAGCGCAAGAAGGCGGAGCAGAAGATCCGCCATCTCGCTCAGCACGATCCGCTGACCGATCTGCCAAATCGCGCGGTCTTCACCGATCAACTCGAGGCGGCGGTGCGAGGCCAGGCGGCCCAGGGCCTGATGACGGGTGTGCTGATCATCGATCTCGACCGCTTCAAGGACATCAACGATCTGCACGGCCATCCGGTCGGTGACCAGGTCATTCGCGAGACGGCGCGGAGGCTGCGAGAGGCGGTGCGTCCGGCCGATACGGTCGCCCGTCTGGGCGGCGACGAATTCGCAATCATCCAGTCGGAAATCGGCTTTGCCAACCAGGCGGCGGATCTGGCGCACCGGCTGCTGTATCTGATCGCCCAGCCGATTGATTGCGGCGGCGGTCTGGTGGTGCGCAGCGCTGCCAGCATTGGCATCGCCATCTGCCCGCTCAACGGAACGGGCATCGGCACGCTCATCTCGCGCGCCGATACGGCGCTTTACAAGTCCAAAAGCCTTGGCCGCGGCACCTACTGCGTGTTCGAGGAGGGGATGGATGCCGCGGTGAAGATCCGCCGGCACCTGGAAGCCGATCTCACCATGGCGATCGAGCGCGACGAGTTCGAGATCTATTTTCAGCCGCGCCTGGGCGCTGCGACGGCCGATATCCTCGGCTACGAGGCGCTCATCCGGTGGCATCATCCGGCGCGCGGCACCGTCAGTCCTACGGACTTCATTCCGGTCGCCGAGCAGTCGGGGCAGATCGTGCCGATCGGCAAATGGGTGATGGAGAACGCCTGCCGTATTGTCCTGGCGGAGTTCGGCGGCAAGCGGGTCAGTGTCAACGTCAGCCCGCTGCAGTTCCGTGACAAGGGTTTCGTGGAGGCGGTGGAATCGGCGCTCGTGCGCTCCGGACTGCCGCCCGAGCAGCTTGAGATCGAGATCACCGAGAGCGTGGTGTTCGATGATGACCAGCGCGCGCTCGCCGTGCTGAAGGCGCTGAAGAAGCTGAACGTGCGCATTGCGCTTGATGATTTCGGGACCGGTTATTCTTCTCTCAGCTATCTCAGCCGCTTTCCCTTCGACGTCATCAAGATCGACCGCTCGTTCGTGTGTTCCATGCCGTCGAATGCCGGCGCCTGCGCCATCGTCGAGACGATCCTGCGCCTGGGAAATGCGCTCGGCATGGACATCGTCGCAGAGGGCGTCGAAACGGTGGTTCAGCTGGAAACCCTCGTTCGCGAGGGCTGCGACGAGATCCAGGGCTTCCTGGTCGGCAAGCCGGTGCCGTTGGCCGAACTGCTGTGCGAGGTGCCGGCGGAGGTGCGTGACACGCTTGACGCCGTGAATTCGGCTGCCGGCGGGATCGCGTCCCTCGAAGGGATTGCGGACCGCATGCGCAACGTCGAAGGCAGCCAGCCGGTCACGCCGGCGCTGGTCCTCAAGCGGGGATAGGCCGCGCCGCCGTCCTGGTCAGGTGCGCCGCCAGCCGTCCTCGAGGGTGGTTTTGGCTGCGCCCGTGAAGCGGCGGATGCGCTCGAGCTCGGCCGCAAGCGCTTCCTCGCGCGCCCTCGACGTGCGTACGCCGCGCTCCCACCAAAGACCCTTGATGCGCAGCTCGCCCTGCTTGCGGTGGTGCTTCATGTCGATGCGCCCGACCAGCCTGTCACCTTCGAGCAGCGGGAAGACATAGTAGCCGAATTCGCGCCTGGCCTCGGGTACGAACACCTCGATGCGGTAGCGGTAGCCGAACAGCCGCTCGGTGCGATTGCGGTCGCGGATCGCCGGGTCGAACGGGCTCAAGACGCGCAGGCGCTTTGGCGCAGGCGGCGCGGCGTCCAGCTTCTGCACGATATCCGGGAAGGCGAGCGCGCGCCGGCAATCGCCGCCGGCGTCCTCGATCTCCACCTCGATCAGCGTGTCGCCGCGCTGGCGGGCGCACCAGTGCTTGACGATGTCCAGCGGCAACGCCTCCCAGAAGGCGGCGATTTCGGCGGGTGTGGCGAAGCCGAGCCGCTGCAGCGCGCCACGGCA
>JBFHII010000276.1:0-4788 GCA_041596535.1 Breoghania sp.
CGGATTCCAGCGCATCGGATATTCCCTTGCGTCGGACGTCACACGAGTCCGAAGTCCGAACCGACTGTTCGGTGCAGTAGTACCAAGACCACAGAAGCTGAAATTGGGAGAGAGAAAATGAAAGCCATTCGTAATATCGCTATCGGATTGACGATGGGAACGTTGCTTGTGTCCCCGTCCATCGCCGCAGACCCGGTCGAACTCAAGATCGCGTCCTTCAGGCAAGGCTCAAGCGTCTATGTCTACGCCGTCACGATTGGCGAATTGCTGCGGAACAGCCTGCCGGAAGGGTCGATCGTGGACACACCGCCGATCGGCGGCGGGACGACCAATCCGGCCATCGTCAGCCAAGGCAAGGCGGATCTGGGGTTGAGCTTCGCGGTGGCGAACACCTGGGCCTCGAAGGGCACGATCATGTACGACAAGCCCCAGGAAAACGTGCGGGCGCTTGTCGGAGGATTGGACCAGTATTACATCGCGACCCTGGCGAACGGTAAGTTCGGTGACGAGTCCATTCGCAACTACGTCACGAACGTAAAGCCTGACGCGAACGTGATAATGCTGCCAAAGGGCAGCACCGGCTACTATGCAACCACTCAACTCCTCGATGTCGTGGATGCGCAGGAAGACGTCGTGAAGGGCCGCGGCGGATCCTATGGATACGGGTCGTTCGGTGTCGTCAAGGATAGCTTCTCGAACGGCTCACTGGATCTGTTCTCGCATGTCGTGACCGTTGGTCACCCGACAGTGACCGAGATTGCCCTAAGCAACGACGTGACCTTCCTGCAGCCGTCGGAGGAAACATTGGCGGCGATGACCGAAAAATACGGTTGGGGCGTCGCGACGCTGCCCGCCAATTCGTTCGAAGGTCAAACGAAGGATCTGACACTTCCGGCAACGAACACCGTTCTTATTGGACGTGCAGACCTGTCCGATGATCTCGCGTACCTGATCACCAAGACCATCTGCGAGAATGCCGATCGCTTGGCTGCAGGCCACAAAGCTCTCGGCGATTTCGAGCCGGCAACGCGAGCCTGGGTGCAGTCGCTCAACGGAATGGAACTGCACCCGGGAGCCTTGCGCTACTATCGCGAACAAGGCTGGGTTGAATAGGCTATCGGCAGGGTAGGCTGTTCAATGTTCCAAACCGGACAAGTTCGCACGGAAGCGAACGTGCTGTGGCGGCTGGTTTCCAGCCCCACGGCACTCATTGCGCTCGGCTGGGTAAGCTTTCAGATCCTGTTCTATTTTGAACCGGGAATTGACAGCTTAATCAGACGGGCAGGTCACGTCGGCTTCGCAATAGCGCTTGGCATGAGCCTGTGGGCCGATGCGACCCAGCAACGCCCCTATCGGGCCGTCCTGCGCATTGCTTCCGTGCTATGCTTGGCGCCCTTCTTGTTCATTGCCGTCGAAATCGAGCGGATATGGTCACGCATCACGATGCTTGACGATCTTCTGCCAACAGAGATTGGCATGGCGCTTCTGACGATCGTTTCGTTGATTATCGTCGGTTACCGGACCCTGGGCCGCGGAATTACCCTGGTCGCCGTGGTGTTCATCGCCTACCAGTTTGGCGGCGAGTACCTGAGCGGCATTCTGAGACACCGGGAAACCGGCCTGTTGTTCTTTCTGGAGAACCAGTATCTGACGCTTGAAGGTGTTTACGGCGTTCCCACCGGCATTTCGACGGATGTCGTGTTCTATTTCATTCTGTTCGCCGCAGTATTCGATGCCTTTGGCGGCGGACGCATGATCATGGACCTCGCACTTGCTTTGACAGGGCGGCATAAGGGCGGCCCCGCGAAATGTGCGATCCTTTCCTCCGGCCTGATGGGCAGCGTATCGGGGAGCGCGGTCGCCAATGTCATGAGCACGGGCATCTTCACGATCCCCCTCATGCGGCGCGTCGGGTATCAACCGCGTTTCGCGGGGGCCGTTGAGGCCGTCGCCTCCACCGGGGGCCAGATCATGCCTCCGGTCATGGGTGCGGGTGCCTTCATCATGGCTGACATGTTGCGGATTCCCTATTCTCAGATCGTCCTCGTGGCCATTCTTCCCGCGGTTCTGTTTTTCGGAGCGTTGTACTTCGTGGTTCACCTGGAAGCGGGCCGGACAAATCTGGCCGGTCTCGACGAGAACGAGGTGCCCCGCTTGCGCGACTCTCTGGCCGAACGGGGGCACATGCTGATCCCCCTTGGCTGGCTTGCCACACTTGTCGTGGGCGGATACGGGGTCGCTGATGCAACGATGCAGGCCGTCGCCCTGACGATCCTGATCGGCAGCTGCCGAGCGTCGACGCGTACCAAACCGTCGGAGCTTGTCTCCGCGTTGATCGACACGGCGAAACGGGCGGTGTCCGTCGCCTTGCCCTGCGCCTTGGCCAGCATCATCGTCAGCGTCATCGCATTCAGCGGTTTGGGGACGAAGTTCACCGGCATCCTGATCGATATCGCCGACGGCCGGTTTGTCGTGATGCTGATTGCGGCGATGATCGGAAGCGTGATTTTGGGCGCGGGAATGCCAACAACTTCCGCCTACATCATGTCGGCGGTCCTCATCGCACCGGCGCTGGTCGCGCTGGGTGCGGAAGCCTTGTCGGCGCACCTGTTTATCTACTACTTCGCGATCCTCTCGATGGTCACGCCGCCCGTGGCGCTCGCAGCGTATGCCGCCGCGACAATCGCAAAAACCGATCCGAATTCGACCGGCGTAAAGGCCATCGTCATAGCGGTCCCGATCTTCCTGATCCCCTTCACCTTCTTCACACACTCGTCGGTTCTCCTGACGGGGACGAATTTCGAGATCGTTGCCGATTTTGCTTTCAGTGCAGCAATGGTTTTTGCCGCGGCTGTCGTGGTTGTGGGCTGGTGTGGACGGCCCTTGAACGGTGTGCTCCGGGCCATGTTCGCGGGCTTGGGGGCTGTCGTCGGATTTACGCCCCTGGTACCGAGCGCGGTCGCGCTCGCCCTGATCGTCGTCCTGACCGCGGTGCTGCTGCTCAGGCCTTCCGCGCCGCAACACGCCGAAAGCGGGCTATGACCATGATCAGACCGCATGCGGCCATGCAACGCCGGGAACCGACATGCGCGTTGCGGAGCCGGGCTTCTCGCTTGCCGGGGGCTATCGTCCCCCAAGGACCGCGCGACAGGGCGCGGCCATTGCCGCTGTCGGGCGCCATGACACGCGCCTGCCGTCGTGACAATTCAATACAGGATACGCTACCGTGACAGGACACTACACAGAACTTCAGGCTGCCGACGGAGGCAGATTCAGCGCCTATGTCGCAATGCCGGAGCCGGGACAGACACCCGCGCCGGGACTTGTCCTGTATTGCGAGGTGCTGGGGATCACCGATTGGATCAAGGAGACCGTGGAGCTGTTTGCATCCCGCGGCTACTGCGTGATCGCACCTGACATCTTCTGGCGCCAGCATCCGAATTTCGTCGCCGATCACACGGTTCCCGGCGAAATCGAGATCGGCATACAGTACAAGCGCAAGCTCGATCATCGTCTCGCGATGGACGATGCGCGTGTCGTCATCGGGGCGCTCACGTCAATGCCCGAGTGCAACGGAAAAGTCGGGGCCGTAGGCTATTGCATCGGCGGAACGCTGGCGTATATGACGGCCGCGAAGATCGGCGTTGATGCCGCCGTTTCCTACTATGGCACCCAGATTCACGAGTTCCTCGAACTCGGAGACGAGATAAAATGCCCGACGCTGTTCCACATGGGTGACAACGACAGCCATGTGCCCGAGGAACTGGCCAGGCAGATCCACGAAGCGATGGCCGGCAATCCCAATATCCATATTGAAACCTACTCGGCCGGACACGCGTTTTGTAACACACACCGGCCGAAATATTACGTCCCGGATGCGTGCGATACTGCGAACGAGCGAACCTTTGCGTTCTTCGAAAGGCTGAAATCAGCCGGATGACAAGGCGCCGTGAACCGCTTCGGGTAATCGGCGCGGTTCACGTTTCCCTTGCCGGCCGCAGACGGACGGTCACCGGCCAATCGGAGCCGGCAGGAGCACTGTCAAGGGAACTGAGTAGACTGTCGCCAGAATTACGGCAGTTCCGGGATTATTCCCGCCACCCCTCCAAGGCCGCCTCGTTGAACAGATCTTCCAGCCTGACCTGAGCCCCAACTTCCCTCCGGTATTGCGGGGGTCAGAGCAGGCCAAGGACGAGAACAGCGTCTCGTTGAGACACTCGTCCCTGCAGCCGCCATGGAAGCATTTGATAAAGCCGTTCTGTATCGGTTTTCCGGAGGCGATGTAATGCCAGCCGACACCGGTCTCCTGACGCCCTCTGAGAATGGCTTTGCTGGTCGGTTTGGTGCCGTTGACGGAAACGATCGTCACTGACCTGCTGCACTGGTGTATGAGCGCTTCGAGATCCCGGGTGACACACAAGCCGGATGGAGACGCATCGGCCACCAGCGCCAGGTACTCGCAGGTTTCATCGTCGATCACGGCCAGAACCCGGAACCGGCGTCCGTCCGTGAAGGCATCAGATACGACTTCCGGGCTCCACCGCTCGTTTGTTCTCTTTGGCAGCACCACTGGCCTTCCGGTACCCGAAGCCCGCTTCCGGCCGCCGCGTTTGGGTACTTGCAGCTTTTCTTCCGCGTAGAGGCTTCACGGCTTCCCTCGGTTCACGATGCCCTCTTGATGCTCCAGCATTAGGTGAATGCGCCTGTAGCCGAAGCGCCGGCAGTCACCGGCAATCTTCGTTATGACTTCCCGCAGATCAGTATCAACCGGCCGGATGCCCCGGTGTC
>JBFHII010000277.1:0-4786 GCA_041596535.1 Breoghania sp.
CCTCGATGACCCGCTCGAGCATCGACTCCGCAAAGGTGACGCCCGCTGCCTTCACCGCCTGCAGATCGACCGGGCACAGGAAATGCGGCGTGTCGCCGGCGCCCGGCACCGCGGTCGCGCCGGTGTTGTCCAGCAGTTCACCGACGGAGCCAAGGCGCGTGGCGGCCGCGCGCGCTGCTGCCACGCGCATCGGTTCTGTCGAGGGCTTGCTCGACAACACCGGCGCGACCGCGGTGCCGGGCACCGGCGACACGCCGCATTTCCTGTGTCCGGTCGATCTGCAGGCGGTGAAGGCGGCGGGCGTCACCTTTGCGGCGTCGATGCTCGAGCGGGTCATAGAGGAGAAGGCCAAGGGCGACCCGTCGGCCGCCGAAGGTCTTCGCCACACCATCAGCGAGGAGATCGGCGTCGATCTCGCGACCGTGGTACCCGGATCGCAAGACGCGGAACGGCTCAAGACGGCGCTTCAGGCACAGGGCATGTGGTCGCAATACCTGGAAGTCGGCATCGGTCCGTTTGCCGAGATCTTCACCAAGACCCAGCCCATGGCCTCGGTCGGGCTGGGCGCGGAGATCGGCCTGCACCCGCAATCATCATGGAACAATCCCGAACCGGAAGTCGTGCTGGTCATCGACAGCGCGGGCAAGATTGTCGGCGCGACGCTCGGCAATGACGTGAACCTGCGCGATTTCGAGGGCCGCAGTGCGCTGCTGCTCTCGAAAGCCAAAGACAACAACGCCTCAAGCGCCATCGGTCCGTTTATCCGGCTGTTCGACGACACGTTTTCGCTCGACGATGTGCGCGCCATGGATGTGGCGCTGGAAATCCATGGCGAGGACGGCTTCACGCTGAAGGGCGGCAGTTCGATGCGCCTGATCAGCCGCGACGTTGAGGATCTGGCGCGCCAGACGCTGAACGCCAATCACCAGTATCCGGACGCGCTGGTGCTGTTCACCGGCACCATGTTCGCGCCCGTGAAGGACCGCGACGCGCCGGGGCAGGGGTTCACGCACCACATCGGCGACATCGTGCATGTCGCCACGCCAAAGCTCGGCCGGCTGATCAATCGGGTGAGCACCTCGGACAGGATCGCGCCGTGGACCTTTGGCGCCTTCGCCCTGATGAAGAACCTGGCGGCGCGCGGCCTGCTGTAAGCCGCCGCAGGGCGGCGCCGCTTCCGGTGCGGCGGAATCACGGGTGGCGCGGTCTTTCTGGCGGATGTTCGGACACACGGACCCGACCTTCGGTTCCATGGAACCGACAGGCAATCCGAAAAGTTTGGCAGGGAATGCGAGGGAATGGTGGGCGATGCTGGGATTGAACCAGCGACCTTTCCGGTGTGAACGGAATGCTCTCCCGCTGAGCTAATCGCCCGCGCAGTGTGCTGCGGTGGCGCGATATAAGGGGCGCGGGCCGGTCAAGTCAAGAGCCTGGCGCGCGCGGAGCCAGCCCCTGCACGTTCGTCCACAGATCGTCGAAACGCGAAATGATCCGGTCGGGCGCGAGCTTGTCGACGGGCACCGGCGTGTAGCCGAAGGTGACCGCGACCACCGGAATGCCGGCATTGCGGGCCGCGTCGATGTCGGTGCGGCTGTCGCCGACCATCACCGAGCGCGCCGCGTCGCCGCCACATAGTGTGATCGCGCCGAGCACCGGCATGGCATCGGGCTTGCGGCGCTCAAAGGTGTCGGCGCCGACAATGGCCTGGAAATGCCGGCTCATGTCCAACTCGTCGAGCAGCGCGCGCGCCAGGTGCTCGAGCTTGTTGGTGCACACCGCCAGGTGCCAGCCCGCGGCGGCAAACCGTTCGAGCGCCGCTTCCACGCCGTCGAAGGGGCGGCTGTGGAGGGCGATGTTGGCGCTGTAGTGGTCGATGAACTGGTCGAACAGCAGCGCTTCCCGGTCGTCGTCCAGGGGTTCCCCGGCCGCATCGAATCCCTTCTGCAGGAGTGCCCGCGCGCCATGACCGATCAGCGATCGGGCGTCCTCGAGCGGCACCGCGGCAAGATTCTGGCTTTCCAGGACCACATTGAGGGTGGCGATCAGGTCGGGAGCGGTATCGACGAGCGTGCCATCGAGATCGAACAGCAGGACCGGTTTTGGCAAGGCGACGTCCTCGATGCGTGCGTGGATCGGCGGGAAGTGCCCGCTCTACCGGCTTTTTCGGAGCGGGGCAACCGGTGCGGGCGGCGCATGCGGCGTTGCGGACAGCAGCCGTGTCCTTAAAAAGCCGCGATCGGGCGGCACGAGAGGGCGATTGTCGGTGCGGGCGGGTTGCAGATACAGGACAATGCTGTGAAAACAGTGCCGCGAAGAATGCGTGGCGTTGGCAAGAGGCTACGCCAGAGGCTACACAATGCGCGGCGAAACGAATGGGATGACGGGCGTTTGTTGATCTATGGAACCGGGCCGGACCCGGCGGTGGCGCTGCAATGAGCGACGCCTACAAGAAAATGGCGGCCGAGGCTGCGATGAGCCAGGTGAAATCCGGCATGCGCCTTGGCATTGGAACGGGGTCCACGGCCGAGTTTTTCGTGCGCGCCCTGGCGGCAGGGGTTGCCGAGGGGCTGCAGGTGATCGGCGTGCCGACCTCCGAGCGCACCGCGGCCCTGTGCAAGGAACTCGGCGTGCCGCTGACCTCCCTTGAAGAGACGCCGGAACTCGATCTGACGATTGACGGTGCCGACGAACTGGACGCGCGGCTTCGCCTGATCAAGGGCGGCGGGGGCGCCTTGCTGCGCGAGAAGATCGTCGCCAACGCCTCGGCGCGGATGATCGTCATCGCCGATGACGGCAAGCGCGTGGATACGCTCGGCGCCTTTCCGCTGCCCATCGAGGTGATGCCTTTCGGCCTGGCGGCCACGCGGCTGGCGATCGGCAAGGTCGCCGCGGACATGGGACTCTCCGGTGAGCTGCGGTTGCGCACGACCGCGGACGGGGCGCCCTTCGTGACCGATGGCGGGCATTATATTCTGGATGGCAATTGGACATCGCTTCCCGATCCCGACGGTCTTGCGGACCGGCTCGCGGGCATTCCGGGCGTCGTCGAACATGGACTGTTTATCGGATTGGCCGATGTGGCTTATCTGGGCGGCGCCGGTGGTGTGACCATCGTCGAGCCGTCCGCCTGATACAAGAACAAGGGAACGGAGAAAGATATGAAACGCGTGACGATGAAGCGGATGTTGGCGGGAGCGATCCTTGCCGGTTGTGTCGCCGCCGGTTCCGCAGCGACGGCCCAGGAATTCACGGACTCACATATCGCCGCCGCCAAGGCAGCCATTGTCGGAAGCAACTCCATCCGTGCCTACGACGAGATCCTGCCGGTCATCGCCGACAAGACGCGGACGCTGTTCATCCGCTCCAACCCGACGCTGAGCGAGGAGATCGACGAGGTCACCAACGCCGTGGCGCTGGAGCTTGTCAACCAGCGCGCCGAGCTCGACAGGACGGTCATGGAAATCTGGGCCGTGCGCTTTTCCGAAGAAGAGCTGAAGGCGATCGCCGCATTCTATTCCTCGCCGGTGGGCGCCAAGCTTGCCGAGCTGCGGCCGGAGATGAACGCGCTCAGCATCGGTGCCGCCAAGCAGTGGGGCGATGCGCTGTCCACCGTCATGGTGAGCCGTGTGCGCGAAGAGCTGAAGAAGCGCGGCCACGACCTCTGAATCTTGCGGGAGCGGCCGACCGGCCTATCTGAGGGGCTTGCGTGCCTGCACGGCGCGCGCTCAATCGCATCATGATACGGCCGTGCCAGACGCGGCGAAGCGGGGAAATGAGATGTCCGAATTCGACTACGATCTGTTCGTGATCGGAGCGGGATCGGGTGGCGTGCGCGCCGCGCGGATCGCAGCCAACCACGGTGCCCGCGTGGCGATTGCCGAAGAGCATCGCTACGGCGGCACCTGCGTGATCCGCGGATGCGTGCCCAAGAAGCTCCTTGTCTACGCCTCGCAGTTCTCCGAGCACTTCGAGGACGCCGCCGGGTTCGGCTGGGATGTCGGCGCGCGCTCCTTCGACTGGAAGGCGATGATCGCCGCCAAGGATCGCGAGATCGACCGGCTCGAGGGCCTATACAAGGGCAATCTGGATCGCTCCGGTGTGGCGCTGTTCGACAGCCGCGCGGAACTGGACGGCCCCAACGCGGTGCGCCTTGTCAAGGACGGCCGCCGCGTGACCGCCGCCAAGATCCTGATCGCAACCGGTGGCGCGCCCAACAACGACGCACGGCTCGAGGGCGTCGAGCACACGATCACCTCCAACGAGGTGTTCTACCTGCCAGAGTTCCCCAAGCGCGTGGCGATTGCCGGCGGCGGCTTCATCGCGGTGGAGTTCGCCGGCATCTTCAACGGCCTTGGTGCGGAAACGACGCTGATCTACCGCGGCGAGGAGATCCTGCGCGGTTTCGACGACGACGTGCGCAAGGCGCTGCATGCGGAGATGGTGAAGAAGGGCATCCGGGTGATCACCGAGGATGTCTTCTCGCGCATCGAGAAGACCGAATCCGGCCTGATCGGCCACACCAACGCCGGCGAGCAGCTCCATGTCGACCAGATCCTGATGGCCATTGGCCGCAGCCCCGCGACGCGCGGCCTCGGGCTGGAAGAGGCGGGCGTCAAGCTGGACGCGGCCGGGGCCATCCGCGTCGACGAGCGCTCCTGCACCAATGTGCCGTCGATCTTCGCCGTGGGTGACGTGACCAACCGCGTCAATCTGACGCCGGTGGCGATCCGTGAGGGCCACGCCTTCGCCGACACCGAATTCGGCGGCAAGCCCGTGTCGGTGGATC
>JBFHII010000278.1:0-4773 GCA_041596535.1 Breoghania sp.
GGTGCCGGGCACCGGCGGCCATTTCGAGATCACCTGTGACGGCACGCGGCTCTGGGAGCGCAAGGCGGATGGCGGCTTTCCCGAGGCCAAGGTGCTGAAACAGCGGCTGCGCGACCTCATTGCGCCCGAGCGCGACCTGGGCCACGCGGACCGCCCCGCCTGACTGTTCCCGGGCCCATCGAGTCCGCCCGTCTCTGACCCTTTCACCCGGCCCGTCACGTGCGCAATTGCCACGATGGCGGGCGGCGGCCGGGTTCTGTATGCAGGGCGGGCCGATGGTCCGTTTGGTCGGCCAATCCATTTGAACGGTGCCCGTGCCTCATGCCGCGCTCGACCGCCAATGCGCTTCTGCTGCTCGCCGCCCTGATCTGGGGCTCGGGTTTCGTGGCCCAGTCCACGGCAATGGACACGCTTGATCCCTTTACCTTCACCGGGCTCCGGTTTCTGATCGCAGTTCTGGTGTTCGCGCCTTTCGCGGTGCACGAGGCCCGCAGGGAGCGGCGCGGACCTGCCGGGCGGCTTTGCCGGCGCCAGATCCTGGTATTCGTCGGCGTCGGCGTGGTGTTCTTCGGCGCCAACATCACCCAGCAGGTCGGGCTCGTGGTGACCAGCGTCACCAACGCCGGGTTTCTCACCGGGCTTTACGTCGTGATCGTTCCGGTGCTGGCGCTGCTGGCGTTCGGTGAGCGGCCGCACCCCGCCGTCTGGCCCGCCGCGCTGATGACCCTGGCCGGTGTCTGGCTGCTCGGCGGCGGACGGCTCGATGCGCTCAACTGGGGAGACGGGGCGGTGATCGTCTGTGCCGTGTTCTGGGCGCTGCACGTGCTTCTGCTCGGCCGCACAGGGGCTGAAACCGGCCGGCCGATGGCGCTGTGTGTCACCCAGTTCGGCGTGGTGGCCGCGCTCGGGCTGGGCGCCGGTGCCGTGCTGGACGGACCTGCGCTGTCCGCCGAGGCTCTCAAGAGTGTCTGGTTCGAGCTGTTCTATACCGGGGTGATCGATGGCGGCGTGGCCTTCGGAATCCAGGCGGTGGCGCAGCGCTGGACGCGCAGCTCGGATGCCGCGGTGCTGCTGTCTTCGGAGGCGCTGTTTGCGGCGCTGTTCGGGGCCTGGCTTCTGGGTGACCGGCTCGACGCGATCGCGGTTGCCGGCTGCGCCCTGATTCTGGCTGCCATCGTCATGGTGCAGATCGTGCCCGGCGTCCGTCTCGAACGCGAGCGGGCCTGAGCGGAAGGGTTGCGCGACCGGACGCGATTCCGGCGGGTGTTTGCCGGAAATTCGCCCGAATTAATGCCGCAAGATCAACACTGTGGCGGGATTTCGTATGGAAAAATATATTTTTGGGTGAATTGCGCAAACGTTACACCCGCATCATCTTCCGTGCGCCGGCTTGGAGTCTTCCGCGGTTGGAAGCTCGAGAGAAAGCGCCGGCGTTTCGGGAGCGTCTCATGCGCACGCGTTATGTTGTTCTTTCCGCCGTTGTCCTGTCGCTGATGTCCGGTGCCGCCATGGCCGCCGAGGCCGTTTCCGGCAAGGTCGAAGCCTTTGATCTGGAAACCCGCGAGCTCGTGCTCGAGAGCGGCGATGTCTTCGTTCTCGACGACGCCATCAGCGTCGAGAATCTCGATGTCGGTGACGAGGTGACCCTCAGCGTGGAGAACATCGAGGACCAGGTGGTCGTCACGTCGATGGAAATCTCCGAGTAACTCTCCCGGCCTCGACATCGGCTCCGGGAATGACATGCGGGCGTGCCGGTCAACGGCCGCCCGTTTTCCGTTCGGCCTTCAGCCGGCCCGCCGCAGGCCCGGGCCGCTTTACCGTCGCTTAACCACATCGGGCCGTTTTCGCCAGTTGCGGCAGTTGCTTAGAATTGCTTCACCCGGATCGGGGATACTCTTCGCCGAAATGCCGGTGGAGCTCCCTTCGAATGTACCGTGAAACCCGATTGCCGAAACCCGACGCCTTTGCGCCGACCGCCTTCGCGCAGCGTCAGGCGCGCTTCGGTCTGCGTCATCTCGTCTATGTGGCGATCTTCACGCTGCTGGCCCTCGGGATCGTCGCCACGAGCTATCTTCTGGTCACGACGACGGAGCGCGCCGACGTGATCGCGTTGCGGCACGAAAAGGCGCTGGTGCATGAGGCCCTGCTCAACCAGGCGACCCTGCTGGCCCGCGATCAGAGGTTTCCCGCCGTCAACGATGAAATGGTTCGTCAGGTGCACGGCGATGCGATCGAGCCGCGTTTTGCCCGCAGTCTCGCGCGCCAGATGTGGCGCGACTACGATCATGACTGGACGCTGATCATCGGGCCCGTCGACGATGTCATGATGGTCGCGGCCGAGGACGAAATCGTGGCCCCGGCGGCCGGGGACGCGGTGATCGACATCGCACGCGATCTGGTCGAGACCGCCCGCACCGGCTATTTCGCGGCGCGCCGGCCCACCGCCGGCGGCTACCGCATCAAATACGTCGAACACGGCGAGCTGGCGCCGATCTTCGCCACGGACGTGCGGGAAATCGGGGATCGTCCCGCGCTGATCAGCGCCACGGCGATCATTCCCGAGACCGAGGCCGCGCAACACCCGGAGGGCGCGCCGGGCGTTTTCTTATCCGTGCGGTTTCTCGAGCAAAAGCTGGTCGCCGAGATCGGCGCGACGTTCCTGCTCGAGGATTTCCGTTACTCGCCCGACGAAGTCTCCGGCGCCGCCCATGTGGCCGTGGATGTGGGCGCCGCGCAGCCGATCGGATATTTCGAATGGGTCAGCTCCGCGCCGGGAACCGCCATTCGCGACGCCGTCGAGCCGATCGCGACGGGACTGATGGTGGCGCTCATCGCGCTTGGAACCATTGCCGCGCGGCGGCTGTCGGCCAAGTCCCGGGCGCTGGAGGAAAGCGAGGCGCGCAACCGGCACCTGGCCTTGCACGATCCGCTGACCGGACTGGTCAACCGACTGTGCTTCGGCGATGCGCTCGACGTCGCCATGGCCACCAGCCGCAAGCGGCCCTGCGCCGTGCTGGCCATCGACCTCGATCGCTTCAAGGCGGTCAACGACACCTTCGGCCACGATGCGGGCGACCTGGTCATCCGCGAGGTGGCGGGCCGCCTGCTGGACCTGGTGGGCGAGGCCGGGCTGGTGGCGCGCGTCGGCGGCGACGAGTTTCTGGCGCTGATCACCGGCGACGTCGAGGAAAGCCGGATCCGCTGGCTGTGCGATGCCATTGTCGAGGAGGCGGCGCGGCCGATCATCGTCGGCGCCGGTGTCGCCCGCATCGGCGCGAGCATCGGCTGGGCGCTGGCTCCGCGCAACGCCGACAACGCCTCGCAGGTCCTGCGCATGGCCGATCAGGCCCTCTACCGCGCCAAGGACAACGGCCGCAACGTCGCCGTCTTCATCGAGGACCTCTACGAAGAAGGCGCGGAACCCCCGGCACGCAAGACCGCGTGATCGCTGCTGACAGCCTCCTGTCAGGAGAACCGGTCGGCGGGGAATGATTCTCGGCACATATCGGGAACGCGCTCTTTCTTCGCGCCGGCTTTCCCCCCATATTGCCGGGATGGCCAGCGACAGAAAATCCTCCGACAAATCCGATGCCCCCGATGCGCCCGAGGGGTTTGGCGAGAGCCCTCAGCCGCAGCTGGAGGGTGCGCCGCTGAGCGCGCCGTTGTCCGGCTCGATTGCCGACTGGGCGCAGGAGGTTGCCGGGGAGGCCGAGAAGCCTGCGCCGAGGGCCAGGAAGGCGGGCGAGGATACCGCCGACCCGAGCGAAGCGAGGCAAGGCCGACCGCGCCCCCGAAACCGGAATGGCCGGTCAGGGCGCGCCCGCGCAGCCGATGCGCCTGGCGCATCTGGCGTGAGTGCAATGAAACAAAAATCTACCCGCTCGGCGCGTGGCACCTCCATCGGCGCCGCGGATACGGCGCGGGAACGCGCCGCCGGCGGCCTCAACCCGGTTGCCGGGCTCGACATCAGTCTCGAGGAGGCCGAGAAACTCGAGCAGCACGTCAAGGACAACAAGAAGAAAAAGGGCCGGAACGCCCTGCCGGAGCTGTCCGGCGACACCTCCGCGACCGCCACCGTCGCGGCGCTGTCGGCGCTGATCGAGTCCGGCAATCCGCTGCACAAGAACGGCGAGGCCTGGGTGCCGCACCGGCCGCCGCGGCCGCAGAAATCCGAAGGCGGCGTGCCGTTCCGGCTCGACACCGAGTTCGAGCCCTCGGGCGATCAGCCGACGGCCATCGAGGACCTGGTGTCCGGTGTCAAAGACGCGGAGCAGACGCAGGTGCTGCTCGGCGTCACCGGTTCGGGCAAGACCTTCACCATGGCGCAGGTGATCGCGCGCACCCAGCGCCCGGCGCTGATCCTGGCGCCCAACAAGACCCTGGCCGCGCAGCTCTACGGCGAGTTCAAATCGTTCTTCCCCGACAACGCGGTGGAATATTTCGTCTCCTACTACGACTACTACCAGCCCGAGGCCTATGTGCCGCGCACCGACACCTTCATCGAGAAGGAATCCACGGTGAACGAGCAGATCGACCGCATGCGCCATTCCGCCACCCGGGCGCTGCTGGAACGCGACGACGTGATCATCGTCGCCTCCGTCTCCTGCATCTACGGTATCGGCTCGGTGGAAACCTACACCGCGATGACGTTTGCCATCGAGGTGGGCGAGCGCATCAACCAGCGCCAGCTGTTGGCCGATCTGGTGGCCCTGCAGTACCGGCGCACCGACGCGGCGTTCCAGCGCGGCTCCTGCCGTGTGCGCGGCGACACCA
>JBFHII010000279.1:0-4732 GCA_041596535.1 Breoghania sp.
CCCCCCGCTGGCCCACCACCCAGCCGGCGGCGCAGGCGTCTGCGTCTGCGTCTGCGTCTGCGTCTGCGTCTGAAAAGCCTGCCGCACCCACCGTATCCTCCGCCACCGGCGGAGCAGTAACTGCGGCTGTCTCTTCGCCCGTTCGCGCCCCGGCGCAGGCGGCAATGGCTCCGAGCGTCCAGCCGCCCAAGCCGGACGCCACGTCGGCCCCGAACGGCCCGGCCGCAGCCGCAAGCCCGAACGCACCTGCGGTCAAGCCGGACACCACGCCCGCCGCCGCAGCGCCGGTCTTCGGCGCAGGCCTTGTCGCACCCCGCCCCTCCAATGGCGGCGCATCCGACGGCGGCCAGGCGCCGGAAAAAGCACCGGAAGCAGCGAAACAGCCTGAACCCGCACCGCGCCCCAAGCCGGCCGTCGACCTGGCCGCGCATCTGGAAGAGGCCTTGCTCGGCCCCGCAGAGGCTACACCGGCGGCCTCAAAGCCCGTGGAAACGCCAAAACTCTTCGAGGCCCCCAAGACTCCCGAGCCCGCAAAGTCCGACGCCGCTCCGAAACCGGCGGTGACACCGAAGGTCGAGGAAAAGCCTGAAGCAACCAAGGCGCCGGAAGTGCCCGCAAAACCCGAGCCCTCCACGGCTTCGGACGGGCTCAAGGCCGTCGCCCCCGAACCCAGGCAAGCGGCCGCGAACGACCAGAATGCCGATGATTCGGACAAGCCGGACAGCGGCGCGCAGGACGGTCCGGTGACAATCGACACGATCGAGGAGGAAATGGCGAAACTTCTCAATGAGATCGGTGGAAAAGACAAGAAATGAGGCATATCCGAAGCCGTCTCACGCGACGGCTCGGCGCCAGACGCCTGTTGGTTGGTGGCCTGACGCTGGCCGCCCTGGTGCTCGGATGGGCAGCCGTTGCCCATGCGCAGGATCTGTCGATCACCTTCGGCGAGGACACCTCGCTGACGGAGCGCGCCGTGCAGCTGGTCGCGCTGCTGACGGTGCTCAGCCTTGCCCCGTCGATTCTCGTGATGGTGACCAGCTTCACCCGCATCGTGGTGGTGTTGTCGCTGCTGCGCTCGGCCATCGGTCTGCAATCCGCTCCGCCCAACTCCGTGATGATCAGCCTGGCGCTGTTCCTCACCGCCTTCGTCATGGCCCCCACGTTCCAGACCGCTTACAGCGAAGGCGTCGAGCCGCTCGTCGCCGGCACCATCGAGTTCAACGAAGCCTTCGACCGCGCGGCGGTGCCATTTCACACCTTCATGCGCGCCAACGTGCGCGAAAAGGACGTGGCGCTGTTTCTTGAACTGGCCAACCAGGAAGTCCCGGATACGCCGGAGGAACTGTCGCTGCGCGTGCTGGTGCCGGCCTTCATCATCAGCGAGTTGCGCCGCGCCTTCGAGATCGGCTTCCTGATCTACCTGCCGTTCCTGATCATCGACCTGGTGATCGCCTCGGTGCTCATGTCCATGGGCATGATGATGTTGCCACCGGTGGTGATCTCGCTGCCGTTCAAGCTGATCTTCTTCGTGCTCGTGGACGGCTGGAACCTGCTGGCCGCGAGTCTCGTGCGCAGCTTCGCCGGCGGCTGACGATTTAGCCAAAGACGCGGACACCGTGACGCGCGCGGCCAGCCGCACGCGCGCGCGTCGCATTCCTTCATGTTTCAGATGGAAATCCAGGACCCGCCGGCGACATCCGGCACGCCGTCCTTATCCGGCCGTTGCGCCCGTGTCCGGTGTCCTGGCGGCAGCCCCGGCCTGGGGAAGAGGCGCCATGTCCGGAGCGGGCGCACCGCCATTGAGATAATGGCGGCGGTATTCCGCCAGAAAGCTCTCCAGGGTGTCCACCGCGGCGATTTCCTTGGCAATCGCCATGAACTCGACGCCCTTGGAGTCGATCGGACGGGTCACGACGTCAAAGGCCGCACCGGAAGGGCTGTCCGACATCTTGGCAACGTATTTCGAGCGCAACCGGTCAAGCCCGAGCTGATCGCCCGCGAGCGAATAGGCGATGGCGGCACGCAGGATGTCGAGTCGCTCCTGCTCGTCGAGCTGCAGCGGGTCCGACCAGCGCACGCCGTGCATGCCTTCCAGCTGCTCTCCGGCTTCCTGCCAGCGCTCGCCCTGCCACAGCGTGTCGGCGCGCTGGCGGTCGATTTCCGCGCCGCGCAGGTTGCCGATGAGTTCCAGGGCCAGATCCGAACGGCCGGTATCGGTCAGCGCCCGCGCCTCGACAATGCGGCGCTGGCGGTCAAGCGACTTGGGCAGATGCGCCTGGCGCGTCCGGTTCATCACCGCAAGCGCCTTCTCGGGCTTGCGGTCCAGCAGGTAGACCAGGGCCAGATCGGAGGCGATCTGCGCCCGCGCAGCGCCTTTCAGGCGATTGTCGACCTGATGCTGGAGCAGTTCCGCAGCCTGCTCCAGAAGATCGACGGATATCAGCCGGTCAGCCAATCGGCGCACCATCTCGTCGCCATTGCGGCCGACAGGCGTCAACTCACGAAAATCATAGTAGAGCGCCAACGCGTCGATCGGCGGAAGATCATCCGCCTTGCCGTCGAGAAACAACGTCGTGAAGACGCTGTTCATCTCCTCCTGCATCAGCCTGGTGGTCGGCGAGCCCGACTGCGCCTGAATGGCGGCACGCAGGGACGTGAAAGCGGAGCGGTAATGGCCGGTTTCGGCATAAAGCTGCGCCAGGAAGCGCAGCGCCTGCAATTCGACCTCGTCGCCACGCCAGACCGTGGTCAGGCTCTCAAGCTGCTCCGTCGCCTCGCCGACATTCATGTCACCGTCACGGTAGCGGACCCTCAAAGCGCGCAGCTTGGCTTCCGCGGCGCCCGGACGATCCTTGGAACGCGACGCGATATCGAACGCCCGGAGGGCTTCCTCGAACCGGCCGGCGGCATCGGCGATGCGCCCGCGCAGAATGTCATAGCGCGTGGCCTGGGCGCGGGTCATCAGGTCGGAATCGACCTCGGCGAGGAACGCCGCGGCCGTGCCGAAGTCATTGACCTCGACAAGGGCGCGCGCGCTCACAAGATTGAACTCGGTCAGCAGTTCCGGAGGATAGTTGCCGATCACCGCCTGGGCCCGCGGGATCGCGAGGCGGGCGGTCGTCCATTCGCCCAGCGCGGCTTCCGCCATAACCCGCCAGACAGCCGCATCGGGATTGTCGAGCAGCTCCGACGAGTTCAGGTTGACAAGGGCCTCTTCGGGCCGCGCCGCCAGCACGCGCGCAGCCCCCATCAGCAAGTGATACGTCGGATCGTTGGCCGCGACGCCGCTTTCCTCTTCAACCAGACTGAGAATTCCGATCGCTTCGTGCGCGTAGCGATTTGCCAGCTGGAAGCGCGCCAGTTCAAGCCGGGCGGCCTTGCGTTCACGGGCCGGAAGCGCCGCCACGTTGCCTTCAAGCCGCTGTAGCATCTTGAGATAATCAGCGGGATTGGGCATCGCCAGCCGCGAGAAATCGATGAAGTCCTGCGGCTCGTCCTCGCCCTGGCTGTTTTGCAGGATGCTCGATCCGCTGTTCAGGTTCCGGTTGGACAGCGCCAGCCCTTCGGCACGCTCGATGATGATGTCGTCGCCAGCATAGCTCAGCTTCAAGTCGTCCACATGCGGCAGGATCGCCACGCCATGCGCCGATGTCAGGGTCTGCAGTTCGGCGAAGGATTGCGACTTGATCAGCCCGCGCGCGGGACCAAGTCCGGTCACCGCAACGATCTGGTCGCCGACCTCGGGATCGTCAATAACGTGTGTCGTCTTCGGCGCGCCGAAGCCGACGCGCAGGACGGAGCTGCCGTCGCCGCGCACGTTGCGCTCCAGCTGAAGCGGACGCGACGGCTCCAGGATCATGTCACCGATGGTCAGCACCCAGCCAGCGCCATCGGTGCCGATGGTGGTCAGCGCCCGATCGGTCAGCCGCAGCGTGATGGTCTGCCAGCCGCTGTGCTCCGAAACGTCGATGGACTGCATCGACGCCCCCAGGGCCGTCTGGATCGCGCGCAGGTCGATCGGCACATCGGTGTCAAAGACAAGCCACACCGAATTGCCGCGCCGGAACACCGCCGCGGGCACGGGTTCGGCGAAAGGAAACACCACGCGGATCGTGTCGCCGATGCGGCGCGCCTCCACGCTGACGAAGTTCCGCATTTCCGCGAGCTGATCGTCCGTGAACGCCTCAGGGTTCGGCGCCGGCGTGACCGGCACCGGCACCGGGGCGGATTGATCGTTCGACGGGCCGGAGCCGGCTGTCGGCTCCGGCGGCATCGGTTGAGTGCTGTAGGTGTTGGCCGCGATCAGGTCGCCGATGCTCATCGGTTCGGCAACCGAACCGGGCCCGGGAGCATCGGCAGGTTCCGCGGCCGCCTGTTCGGCCGGCGCGGCAACCGATGGCTGCGGCACGGGCGCCACGCCCGGCTGTGCAGGCGCCGGTTCGGACGCTGGCTGCGGCGCCCCCGCTTTCGGCCGGGGCACAGCCGGCGCCTCCGCCACGACGGCAGGCTCTGGTGCGGGCAATGCGCCCAATGTGTCGGCCGGCGTCTCAGGCGCAGGCGCCTCCGGAGCAGCCGGCTGGGGGCTTGTGACGGCGCTGACGTCCTGCCGTGCGGAAGCACCCTGCTCCCGCGAGCTGGGCGCCGATATACGCTGGCTCACCACTCCCGTGGCCGGCTGCGTCGCATCACTCGTTTCCTCGCCGGTATCGAGCGGCTGCACGATATCGACAAC
>JBFHII010000280.1:0-4706 GCA_041596535.1 Breoghania sp.
GGCCGTCGGCGTTTATGTTTTATCGTCAGCCCGGGAGAATCGTCAGGCCGCTTCCGACTTCAGCAGTTCATCGAGCTGGCCGACGACCTGCTCGGTTTCCGCCAGTTGCAGACGAACCTGCTCATACTGGTCACGCAGCATTTCTTCCTGCTGCGTGCAGATCTCGCGCAGCTTGCGAAGCTGCTCGGCACGCTGGGTCTTGCCAACCGCCAGCTTCAGGACCTGGCGGATTTCCGCCAGCGTCAGGCCGATGCGCTTGGCCTGCAGGATAATCCGCATCCGGCCGATTTCCTGCTCACGGTAAAACCGGCGCGATCCGCGGCGAACCGGCGACAGCAGTCCCTTTTCCTCGTAGAAACGAAGCGTGCGCAGAGTGACCTGGAACCGCTCCGCCATTTCCGAAATCGACAGCAACGTATCGTCGTCAGCCGACGTCTGGATCGGCTGGGCAATATCGGGAACAGCCGAGAGTGTGTTTGAGAGAGTGTTCATTGTACCTGCTTGTCAGTGGATTATCGTTGTTCATTGAGCCCTCCACATCAGACTCACTGCTACCACAGCATTCGAGGGATGTGCGGGGATCAGACGGGCCGGCGCCTGCGCGCCGCGCCGGCTCGCTCGCGCTGCCGGCTCGGGACCGTTCTCAATCGTCCGCTTGGCGTTTCAGTTCCTTTGTTCTTTTTCTTGCCGCTTCCGTATACGCTCGGATTCATCCATCGCGTAGCGGAAGTATGCCACCAACGCTGATTGGCGTTTTCGCCGCCGGTGCCGAACAGTTATCCGGACACGCCGCCGGCGCAATTTCTGTCTGATCTTCACGGAAGCCGCGGAAGAGTCAGAAGATAATGGTTGAAATGCTCATTTCAACCGGTGTGCATATCATGCCGTACGGAGCATTGCGGGATGGCAAAATGCCGCGACCCGGATGTCGGCATCACAGCGTCACTCCACCCGGGATTCCGCACCGACACCGGGCAGCGCATCAGCGTTGTTCTGAGACCTCCTGCAGGCTCTGGCGATATTCACGGGGCGCGCAGCCGAACCATCGCTTGGCCGCGCGGGTAAAGTTGCCGATCGTCGAGAAGCCAAGCCTGTAGGAAATCTCCGAGATGCGGAAATCCGTCTCCTCGATGTAGCGCTTGGCCATTTCCCGCCGGGTCTGTTCCAGCAGGTTGTGAAAGGTGGTGCCGCAATCCGTCAGCCTGCGCTGAAGCCCGCGGCTGCTGTAGCCCAGATGCCGGGCGATCGGTTCGAGAGCCAGCGTCTCCTGCGTCAACCGGTGCAGGATTTCCTCCTTCACCCTGAGCACCAGATCGCTGCGGCTGCGGCGCTCGCCGACAAGCCGTTCGTTGAGCGCGCAAAGCGCCGCGAACAGATTCGCGTCGGCCATGGGATTGCGCACGTCCAACAGATGCGTCGGGCAGGAACAGGCATTGCGTTCGGCATCGAAGGTCACGTTCGGGCCGAGCAGCTTGTGGTGAAGCGCCACAGAGGCGGGCTGGCGTCGGACAAGTTCCACGCCCAGAGGCGCCGCATCGGCGGGAAGCATCGCGCGGAGGCGACCGATGAACAGAGCGGCGCTCCGGTCGGTCAGCTGCTCGCGCCTCACGACAACCGGCGAGTAGGTCCAGGAAACGGTGGTGACGTCGCCCCTTTCGTGCAGCGCGCAGGCGGCCGCGTCGACATGGGCGACCTGGTAGCGCAACAGCACATCGATCGCCGCGCGCAGTGTCGGCGCATAGGAAAGACACAGCAGGATCGGCCCAAGCGCCAGTTCGTTCACCGTATCGATCCAGCGCAGGGTGACCAGTTCGTCGCCGCACGCTTCTGCCGCCAACTCGAGAAAATGGGAAAACCGGTTCAGGCTGACGTAGCTGTCGAACCGCGTCGGGTCGACATGATCGACACCAGCGCGCCGGGCCAGCGCATCAAAGGTGACATCCCTTTCCGCCAGGAAATCCACCCAGCCGTGCAGCGCGCCGGCGTGGATGAGATAGTCGCCGCCGCGGATAATCTCCGGCGCCCCGCCACGGGCCTCACCCGTGGACGGATCCTGCCGTGCGTCCCCGGACGCAACGGCGCAATCGGCGTTGAGGCGAGGCTTTATCCATCCGCGCGCCGCGGATCCATGCCCGTCGGGCGACCCTGGCACGCCGGAACAGTCGGCTATCTGGCCGGCAGCATTGTGTTTCGAACTCGCCATTATCGCCAACGAACCACTCATCGATACAAGTCAGGCCATCATCAGGCCCGTTTTGGATGCGAACGGATGCAATCTGCACGGAGCAAATCGATACCCGGACGCGGTCGGGAGAATCCCAGAACGAAACCACCCCTGTCGAACGGCGTGACCGCCGGAGCCTGTAGCATCGACGCCTGCCGCACAGGGGCGCTTTTCATCTGCGAGGGCTCGTCGCACATTCCCTTCATAACGCAAAGTCAGTCCCGTGAACAGCATTAATTGATAATACAAATATTTTTCATCAAAGAATTCGCTGCGGTCCGTACTTGAATTACGAAAATGTGAACGCGACATACAATCAACATCCCACCAAAACAACCGACATGACGGACGAACAACTTAATTGAGCTGAAGTCAAAACTGTAATTTATAACAATAACACACAACCCTATTGTCATAAAATACATGGGATAGCAGCGATGGCATCCGAGCGAACATTCGATGTCCGGACCAAAACACCCTATTCTAAAGTCGTACTTCCTGCACGCACCCCCGCTGCGAAAGCCGATTACGTTGCCCGGGCCTCACCGGTCCCCCTCCCGCATTCCGGACTTCCACCCGGGGCGGGACGACGCGCGTCCCCGGCGTTGCCATACGTCCCGAACCGGAGACGATCGACCGCATTTCGGCCGCCTTTTTGAACCGCTCGACGGGCGCAAACCGGGGCCATCATGATATTATACGGCAAATGCGGGCCAACCGGTCTTCCCGCGCGGCGATTTTTTGCCTATAACCCGCGCCCAGCAACACCGCCTCTCTACACCACGATCGTGACCCGAACCGGGGCGCTCCCGCGTCCATGGCGGGCACGCTGCGAGCCACGATGCCAAAACGTACCGACATTTCCTCGATCCTCATCATCGGCGCAGGCCCGATCGTCATCGGCCAGGCCTGCGAGTTCGACTATTCGGGCACTCAGGCCTGCAAGGCCCTGAAGGCTGACGGCTATCGTATTGTGCTGGTCAACTCCAATCCGGCGACGATCATGACGGACCCGGACCTGGCCGACGCCACGTACATCGAGCCGATCACCCCGGAAATCGTCGCCAAGATCATCGAGAAGGAACGCCGCGAGCGCCCGGACGAAAAGCTGGTGCTGCTGCCGACCATGGGCGGCCAGACGGCGCTCAACTGCGCGCTCAGCCTGCGCAAGATGGGCGTGCTGGACGAGTACGATGTCGAGATGATCGGCGCGACCGCCGATGCCATCGACAAGGCGGAAGACCGCGAACGGTTCCGCGAAGCGATGAACAAGATCGGCCTGGAAACGCCGCGCTCGCACCTCGCCCACACGATGGCCGACGGATTTGCGGCGCTGGAGACGATCGGCCTGCCGGCGATCCTGCGCCCCTCCTTCACCATGGGCGGCACCGGCGGCGGCATCGCCTACAACCGCGAGGAGTTCCTGGAGATCCTGGAGCGCGGCCTCGACGCCTCGCCGACCACCGAAGTGCTGATCGAGGAATCGGTGCTGGGGTGGAAGGAATACGAGATGGAGGTGGTGCGCGACCGTGACGACAACTGCATCATCATCTGCTCGATCGAGAACATCGATCCGATGGGCGTGCACACGGGTGATTCCATCACCGTCGCGCCGGCGCTGACCCTGTCGGACAAGGAATACCAGATCATGCGCGACGCCAGCCTGGCGGTGCTGCGCGAGATCGGCGTGGAGACCGGCGGCTCGAACGTGCAGTTCGCCGTCAATCCCGAAGACGGCCGGCTGATCGTCATCGAGATGAATCCCCGCGTCTCCCGCTCCTCGGCGCTGGCGTCGAAGGCAACGGGCTTTCCGATCGCCAAGGTGGCGGCGCGGCTTGCCGTGGGCTACACGCTCGACGAACTTGAAAACGACATCACCGGCGGGGCGACGCCGGCATCGTTCGAGCCTTCGATCGACTATGTGGTGACCAAGATCCCGCGTTTCGCCTTCGAGAAGTTTCCGGGCGCCGAACCGGTGCTGACGACGGCGATGAAGTCGGTCGGCGAGGTGATGGCGATCGGCCGCACTTTCGCCGAATCGCTGCAAAAGGCGCTGCGCGGGCTGGAGACGGGACTGACCGGCCTCGACGAGATCGAAATCCCGGGGCTGGGGCAGGGCGACGACCGCAACGCCATCCGCGCCGCGGTCGGCAGGCCGACGCCCGACCGGCTCAGAATGGTGGCCCAGGCGATCCGCATGGGCGCGCCGCTTGCCGAGGTGCACGAGGCGTGCCGCATCGACATGTGGTTTCTGGAGCAACTGGCGGCGATCATCGCCACCGAGGCGCGGGTGCGCGCGCACGGCCTGCCGCAGGACGAGCAGAACCTGCGCATGCTGAAGGCGATGGGCTTCTCCGACGCGCGGCTGGCGTCGCTTGCCGGGAAGGAGGCCAGGGACGCGGCAAAGCTGCGCGAACGCCTCGACGTGCACCCGGTCTTCAAGCGCATCGACACCTGCGCGGCGGAATTCGCCTCGCCCACC
>JBFHII010000281.1:0-4703 GCA_041596535.1 Breoghania sp.
CCGGCGGCTGTCGGCGCTCTATCCGCAGGACGTCATCACGGCCAATCTCATCGACCAGGAGCTGTCACAGCCGGCGGCGATGAATGAGGATCCCGATACCGAGAACGACGATGCGAACCTGTCGGGCGCCGTGGAGCGTTTCCTGAACGGCTATTTCTCCAATTTCGGCGATACGCTGCCACCGCCGGGCCTGTACCACAGGATCCTGAAAGAGGTGGAGTACCCGCTGCTCAGTTCGGCGCTCGCGGCAACCCGCGGCAATCAGATCAAGGCGGCCGAGTTGCTCGGCGTGAACCGCAACACCTTGCGCAAGAAGATCCGCGATCTCGACATCCAGGTCATTCGCAATTCGCGATAGCGGCCACCGCACCTTCGTGCGGGCATTGCTGCCCGAGGCGGCCGCCGGGTGCGGCGCGCCGTCCCGGGCGTGAAGCGGCATGCGCGCCTGCGCAACACCGATCCGCTGGCTCTGACCGGGCAGGTGGCGTGCATGATCTGCACGCACATTTTCGAATGATGTGGTTTCAGAATTTTTTGCCTCGCCGATGTCGCATTTTGGTGACAGTGTGGTATCCGTGACGCAGTACGCCGATTAACGGCATCGCGGCCCCGCCCGCCTACCGATGGAACAACGCCCGTCCATGACCTTGCTGAGCGACGCGGAATCCGAACAGACCTTGCGCCCGCCCGGTCAGGGAAGGCGGCTCGTGCGTTCCTACGGCCTGGTCTTCATGGTCCTGTCGCTGGTGTCCGTGGCGGCCACATTCGCCGTGCTGACGGGCATGACGCCGATCGTGCCGACCCAGCAGGTGATCTGGATCGCGCTTGGCTGCAATGCCGTCGTCATCGGCGCGCTGACGCTGGCCATCGGCTGGGAAATTTACGGGCTTTGGATCGCCCGCAAGCGGGGCAGGGCGGCGGCCCGGCTGCAGGTTCGCATCGTTGGCCTGTTCAGTGTCATCGCGGCGGTGCCGGCCATTCTCGTGGCGATCGTCGCGACCATCACGCTCGACCGCGGCCTCGACCGCTGGTTTGAGGAACGCACCCGGCAGATCATCGACAACTCGCTTACCGTGGCGCGCGCCTATCTGCAGGAGCACGCACGCGTGCTGCGCGGTGATCTCATCGCCATGGCCAACGACGTCGACAGGGCGAAGGCTGTCTACGATTTCGAGCCGACCCGGTTTGATTCCTTTTTCGAGGCCCAGGCGAGCTTGCGCACCTTGCCCGCGGCGTTCTTGCTGAAAAAGGACGGTACGGTGGTCACGCGTACGGTGGTCGATCCCAAGGCATCGGTCCTCATGCCCCCGGCCGTCGCCTTCACGCAGGCCGAAAAGGGGGAGCCGGTTCTCATCGCGCCGGGCGCCTCCAGTCAGGTCGGCGGGATCATCAAGCTCGTCGCCTACGACGACATCTTTCTCTACGTGGCGCGCGCCATGGACCCGCGCGTCGTCGATTATCTGCGCATCGCCCAGGAGGGCGAAAGCGAATACAACGATCTCGAGAAGAGCCGTTTCGGCGTGCAGATCGCCTTTGCGCTCGTCTATATCGGCGTGGCCCTGGTGCTGTTGTTGTCGTCGATCTGGGTCGGCTTCGGGTTCGCCAACCGCATGGTCTCGCCGATCCGCCGGCTGATCGGCGCGGCGGACCAGGTATCGCAAGGCAACCTCTACACCCAGGTGCCGATCGACCGCCGCGCGCGTTTCACGGAAGCCGTGCTGGCCGGCGTCACCGCCGGCGTCATCGGCATCGACGATAGCGGAAGGATCACCCTGATCAACCGCTCCGGACTCAGGTTGCTGGATTATTCAGACGACGAGGGGCGCGACCGCAACATCGTTGATGTGGTTCCCGAACTCACCGATATCGTCAACGAGATGCTGGACGACAGCTACGCCCGCGCCATCCAGGGGCAGATCACGCTGATGCGCGGCGGCCGCGAACGCATCGTCAATGTCCGGGTGACCACCGAACAGTCCGCCAAGCGCGAACATGGATACGTGGTGACGCTGGACGACATCACGGACCTCGTCAGTGCGCAGCGGACATCCGCGTGGGCCGACGTGGCCCGGCGCATCGCGCATGAAATCAAGAACCCGCTGACCCCGATCCAGCTGTCTGCGGAGCGCATCCGGCGCCGCTATGGCAAACAGATCGAGACCGACCGCGAGATCTTCGATCAATGCGTCAACACGATCGTTCGCCAGGTTGGGGATATCGGCCGCATGGTCGACGAATTCTCTTCGTTTGCGCGGATGCCGAAACCGACCAAGGAAGACCGCGATCTCGTTCCGGTGGTGCGTGAGGCGGTGTTCATGCAGTCCGTCGCGGAAGCCGATATCGACATCAAGATGGACCTGCCCGACACACCGCTCGTCGCGCATTTCGATCACCGTCTGTTCGGCCAGGCGCTGACAAACGTGATCAAGAACGCGACCGAAGGTGTGCTCGCGGTGCCTGAGGACGAACGCGGCAAGGGCCGCATTTCTGTCAGGCTGAGCAAGAGCGATGGTCAGTGTGTCGTGGATGTGATCGACAACGGCATTGGTCTGCCGGTCGAAAATCGGCAGCGCCTGCTTGAACCCTATATGACGACGCGCGAGAAGGGCACCGGGCTCGGCCTCGCCATCGTGCGCAAGATTCTGGAAGATCACGGCGGCGGAATTGAACTGCTCGATGCGCCCGACGTGGCTGAAGGCGGCCGAGGCGCCTGGGTGCGCCTGTCGATCGCTGCCAGCGACCCATTGCCAGAAAAAACCGATACTGACCCCGTATTAGAACCCCAAACAGAAGATCCGGTCGCACCCCATGGCGTCTGACATTCTCATCGTTGACGACGAAGCAGACATCAGGGACCTCGTTGCGGGGCTCCTCGATGACGAAGGCTATGAAACCCGAACCGCAGCCGATAGCGACAGCGCATTGGCCGCGATCGAGGAGCGGCGCCCCTCGCTGCTGATTCTCGACATCTGGCTGCAAGGCAGCCGGCTCGACGGACTGGCGCTGCTCGATGTCATCAAGCAGCAGCACCCCGACCTTCCGGTGGTGATCATTTCCGGTCACGGCAACGTCGAAACCGCCGTGTCCGCGATCAAGCGCGGCGCCTACGACTACATCGAGAAGCCGTTCAAGGCCGACCGCCTCGTGCTGATCGCCGAACGCGCCCTGGAAGCCTCGATGCTCCGGCGCGAGGTGCGGGAACTGCGCCAGCGCAGCAGCGATGCAAGCCAGTTGATCGGCACATCCAGCGCCATCAGCCACCTGCGCCAGACCATCGACAAGGTGGCACCCACGAACAGCCGGATACTGATCTCCGGGCCGTCCGGTGCCGGCAAGGAACTGGTTGCGCGGACAATCCACGCGCTTTCGGGCCGCGCGCAGGGACCCTTCGTGGTCATCAATGCCGCGACCATCACGCCCGAACGGATGGAAGAGGAACTGTTCGGTGTCGAGCCCGAAGAGGGGCGGGCCCGCAAGGTCGGAGCGCTTGAGGAGGCGCACGGCGGTACGCTCTATCTCGACGAGGTGGCCGACATGCCACGCGAAACCCAGGGCAAGATCCTGCGTGTGCTCGTCGACCAGAATTTCACCCGTGTCGGCGGCGCGACCCGCGTGCATGTGGACATCCGCATCATCTCCTCCAGTGCCCGCAATCTGGAGGAGGAGATCGCCGAAGGCCGTTTCCGCGAGGACCTTTTCCATCGCCTGGGCGTCGTGCCCTTCCGGGTGCCGGCACTGTCGGAGCGCCGTGAGGACATCCCCGAACTGATCGATTTCTTCTCCGAGCAGATATCCAGCGCCACCGGCATCCCGCGCCGGCCGATCGCACCCGACGCGATGGCCGTGCTCCAGACCCATGACTGGCCGGGCAACATTCGCCAGCTGCGCAACAACGTGGAGCGGCTCATGATCCTGTCGCGCGGCGACCCGGATCGCGAGATCACGGCTGATTTGCTGCCGGCGGAAGTCGGCGCGACATTGCCTGGGCTGTCGTCCAACAGCGGTGGAGACCACCTGATGGCGCTGCCGCTGCGCGAAGCCCGTGAGGTCTTCGAGCGTGATTACCTGCAGGCGCAGATCAAGCGGTTTGGCGGAAACATCTCGCGCACGGCGGAATTTGTCGGAATGGAGCGCTCGGCTCTGCATCGAAAGCTGAAATCCCTCGGTGTTTCATGATATCGCTGACGCGAACCGCTTGCGGCAGGCGTCCGGGACCACACGCATGACCCGCGTGGCCTCGGATGCCGGGCATACGTCCGGCGTTGCCGGATGCGCTTGGCCGCAAGCGATCGGAACGCGCATGGCTTCGCGAAGGAACAACACATGAAAGTCGTCATTTGCGGCGCCGGCCAGGTCGGCTACGGCATCGCCGAGAAGCTTGCTTCCGAGCAGAATGATGTTTCCGTCATCGATTCCTCGCCCAATCTGATCAACGCCATTCGCGACACGCTCGACGTGCGCGGCTTTGTTGGCCACGGTTCGCATCCCGACACGCTGGCGCTCGCCGGTGCGGATCAGGCCGACATGATCATCGCCGTCACGCTCTACGACGAAGTCAACATGGTGGCCTGCCAGGTCGCCCATTCACTGTTCAACGTGCCGACCAAGGTCGCCCGCGTCCGCGCTCAAAGCTACCTGCGTACCCACTGGCAGGATCTGTTTTCGCGAGACCACATGCCGATCGACGTGATCATCTCACCCGA
>JBFHII010000282.1:0-4696 GCA_041596535.1 Breoghania sp.
CGGCAACCGTTGCTGCGTCTAACGCAGCGGATAGACGAGCGGATAATCTTCGGGATCGGTCGCGACGCCGTCGCATTGCGTCTTCTCGCGATACTCGATCAGTTCGAATTCCACCGCCTCGCCTTCGACAGCCACCAGCTTGTGCCGTTCGAGCACGCCGCAATCGCCGGCGCCACGCCCGCGCGCGATTGACGTCACCGTTCCGCTGGCGGCATCCACCTGGGGATTGATCAGGTCGTAGCGGTCGCCATTGCCTTCTCCCGGAGGAAAGGGGAACGGCAGCAGCACATTGTGTTCGGGCCTGTCGTTCAGCGCGGCCAGGAAAACGCTGCTGCCCTGGTAGGCGGCCATCATGCACGGGATCTGCCACAGCGACATGGCGTCGGAAATTGCATAGACCGCCCCGAAGCCCGGCGTACTGTGCGGGTCGCAGATGTCGCCAAGCTGGCTCTGAATGGTGTCGAGGAGGGCGGCGGGCACGCCTTGCAAGCTGTCGAATTCTCTCGGTATGCCAAGAGAGACCGCGTCGCTTGATGCGCCGGATGTCTGCGGGCACGCCGTCCGGCCCTTGACCCTGATCCGGAACGGCAGCATGCCCGATTGGACAACGGTCACGCGTGCGTCGCGGATCGTGTTTCCGTCGTTCTCCTCCACCGCGTCGTGGATGTCGACGAGCGCGGTCGCCTCGCTGTCGCGAAAGACCTGATAGGCCGCCAGGCCGCGCGCAATCGTATCCCCGCTGGCGACGCTTTCGAGTTCGTGGATGTTCTCGCCGATCTTCACCCAGGCGGGAAGCGGCGCGCCGTCCTCGCCGAAGGGCTGAAACAGCACGTAGGCGTATCGGTCGGACTCCGGATCGCGGTTGTGCTGCCACAGCGCAAGGGAGCAGCCGTCGAAACCGTCGAGCTGCTGCTTGCCGAACAGCCGCAGATCAATCTTGTCGCTGTCGTCCGCGGCCTGCGCGGCGGCCAAGCTGCCGAATGCCAGTGTGGCCGCGCCCAGTGTGGCTGCGCAGAGTGTGGCCGCGCAGAGTGCCCTGACCGCCGTTCCAATCGCCATGTCGTCCCCCTTGGTACCTCGTCGCAGACTGCAGGAACCGGAAGGGTTTGGCCAGCGTCATGCCGTCTGGCGGCCGCACCTTTCACCATCGTACACGCTAGCCCCTGGTGATGGCAGCACCCGGCGCGGACGGGCCCCGTTCAGACCGCCACGGATTGGCCGAGCCACTCGATCGCCGCCTGCATGCCGCCCTTGCCGTGCGGGATGCCGAGGGCGACGAGCGCAATCTCGATCGCCCCCAGGGTGCCCAGGACAGCCGGAGCGTTCACGTGGCCCATGTGACCGATGCGGATTCCCTTGCCCTCGATGTCCCCGATGGTGCCGCCGATGGTCACGCCGCACGTATTGACACAGAAGGCCCGGAGCGCTTCCGGGTCGAAGCCGTCGGCCAGCACCGTGGTGACGGAATTGGCGCGCTCGGCCGGATTCTCGATGTTGAAGGCGAGGCTTCCGCCCTCGGCCCAGACGGCGACGGCGCGGCGCACGGCCTCGGCCAGCAGTGCGTGCCGATGCTGGGCCTTGTCGACGCCTTCCTCGAGCAGGATGTCGAGCGCCTTGCGCAAGCCGAACAGCAGGTGCTCGGGCGGGGTGCCACAGTATTTCTGGTAATGGATATCGCCCAGGCGCGCCGTCCAGTCCCAGTAATGGGTGACCAGATCGGCTTCTTCGTGCGCCGCCATCGCCTTTTCGTTGGCGGCGAGGAAGGCGAGGCCCGGAGGCGTCATCAGGCCCTTCTGGGCGGCGGAGACGCAGACGTCGACGCCCCAGTCATCCATGGTGAACGGCACCACGCCGAGTGAGGCGATGGTATCGACCATGTAGAGCGCGTCATGGCCGGCGTTGGTGATGGCCTGACGGATCGCGGGAATGTCGTTGATGACGGAGGAGGCGGTGTCGATCTGCACCACCAGCACGGCCTTGATGTCGCCTTCCGTGTCGGCGCGCAGGCGCGCTTCGACGGCCGCCGGATCCACGGCGCGGCGCCAGTTGCCCGGGAGCACCTCGATCTCGATGCCCATCCGTTCCGCCATCATGCCCCAGCCGCGCGCGAAACGGCCGGATTCCAGCACCAGCACCTTGTCGCCGCCCGACAGGACATTCGCCAGCGCGGCTTCCCAGCCGCCGTGCCCGTTGGCGATGTAGATGAAGCTGTGGCCCGTGGTGCCGAACAGGGTCTTGAGATCTCTCAGGCAGCTCTCCGTGGTGGCGAGCAGCGGACCGGAGTAGATGTCGATCGCCTGCTGATGCATGGCGTTGAGCACGTCGTCGGGGACGGTGGTGGGGCCGGGGATGCTCAAGACGGGGCGACCATGGCGAAGGCTCATGCGACGGATCCTTGCGTGCGGCAATGTATGGTGGGGCATGCGGCAGGAAATGGCGCGCGCCACCTAACCGTTTGCACCAGATTGATGCTCCGGGCAAGCGCTTTGCGGCGGGCCGCATGGCGCGGCGGCGGCGTGGTCCTGTTGTCCGGACCGCCGGTGTGCTCCGTGTCCTTGTCCGTGGCGCCGGTGGCTGCCGGAGCTCAGCCGCGCTCCTCAAGGATCACGTCGGCGGCCTTCTCGGCGATCATGTAAACAGCGCAGAGGATGAAAAAACCCGGGATTTTGGGGAAGACGGAGGCGTCGACCACCCGCAGTCCTGTCACTCCGCGCACGCGGAACGCGCTGTCCAGCACGGCGTTCGGATCGTCATCCGAGCCGATGGCGCACGTGCATGAGGCGTGGTGCCCCCAGGCGGTGTCGCGCACGAATTGTCGCAGCCCTTCGCGATCAGCGATCGCGCGACCGGGATACTCCTCGTCGGCGATCATCGGCGCGATGCGCTCGGCGGCGCGGCGGACGAATTCCAGCCCGCTGACCACCGAGTCCAGATCCTCGCCGGCCGCATCCGTGCCTTCCTCGAAATATCGAAAATTGATCTTCGGCCGTTTGCGCGGATTGGTCGGATCAACCGGGTCCAGTTCGACCGTACCGGCGGTGTTGTTGGTGTGCGCCTTTAGCACCGTCCAGGTGAGGTAGTCGCGCCGGATGGAGTCCCGCGAGTAGCCGGGCTGATAACCGACGAAGCGTCCAAGCACCGCAAAGCAGAACAGGTCGGGCAGGGGCCGTTCGGGCGCCGAACGGCTGACGATGGCGAGCGCCGCGCCGTTGGTGGTATAGGCGCCACGGCGCGCCTGCCACTGCCGGTAGACCGCGTCTCCCTTGCGCAGTTCGACGCCGTCGAGCGCCCGCCAGCCGCGTTTCATGCGGTTGACCTGGGTGATCTCGTAGCGGTCCTGCAGGTTCTTGCCGACACCCGGCAGATCCGCCCGCACGGTGATGCCGAAACCCTCCAGCGTCGCCCTGTCGCCGATGCCCGACAGCATCAGCAGCTGCGGCGTGTTAAAGGCCCCTCCGGCGAGGATCACCTCGCGCCTGGCATGGACGGTGTGGCACACGCCGTCGCTGGCACTGGCGCGCCAGTGGGCCTCGTAGAGGCGCTTGCCTTTCTGGTACTCGACGCCGATGGCGCGATTGTCATCGTCAAACAGCACCCGGGTGACCAGCGCGTCGAGCTCGATGGTCAGCGTGTCGGGATGCTTGCGCTGCGCCTCCAGAAGCCGTTCGCGGGTCCCCATGCGTGCGTGCCCCCGGGTGGTCAGCGGCGGATAGCGGATGCCCACCGCGTCCTTGCTCACCAGACGCCAGTCGTTGGGGTCGCCCTTGCCCTCGAACGCCCAGGTGAGCCGGTTGACGGGCTGGCCGTTGGCCTTCAGCGCGTATTTGGCGGAGCGCAGAAGGCAGCGCACCAGGGTGGTGTCCCACAGGGCCCGCCGCGGAAACGCCTTTTCGGTGCTCAGCCAGCCGTCAAAGCCGTGCCGCGACGGGTTCCAGCCGAACAGCCTGTGAATCCAGCGCCAGGGCGGCCACAGACGGTGGTGGCAATCCTCCATGCGCTGGAAATATTGCCGCATCGACTCCGCTCGCCAGCTTTCGTCGCCCGTCAGATCGGCGATCTCGTCCCAGTCGCGGTTGTGCGGCACCAGCAGGATCATGGCGTTATGCGCGGTGCAGCCGCCCAGCGTGCCGGCGCGCGGATAGAACACGCCGTCGACCGGCTTGCCGTCAAACGCCTTGCGGTACTTGGGATCGCGTTCCTGCCGGGCCTGGTCCGCGTAATGACGCACCCAGAAGTCCCAGCGCAGCGCATGATTTTCGGTCGACAGCGCATGGAACGCCGGCACTTCGTAGTCCTGCGGCAGGCGCCTGGCTTTCGGAAACAGCGGATTGCCGCCCTGCGCCTGCTTGGGATCGCATCCCGCTTCCAGCACCAGCACCGAGGCACCGGCCTCGGCAAGCCGCGCCGCCAGCGTGCCGCCGCCGGCGCCCGAGCCGACGACGATGTATTCGAAATGTGCGGTGTCCGCTGCCTCGCCCATCCGCGCGTCCTCAGAAGGTTTTCAGAAACTCGATCAGCGCCCATTTTTCGTCGTCGCCGAGGTCCGCGCCGAAATAATGGCCGCGGTTGACCACGAAGTCGGGGCACTTGTGGACGCTCATCAGCGCGCCGACGAGCGGCTCGAAGGCTGCGCGCGCCTGCGCATCGGTGGCATTGTCGGGCAGCGCCTTGAGTGCCCCGATGGCCTCTTTGAGCA
>JBFHII010000283.1:0-4696 GCA_041596535.1 Breoghania sp.
CCGTTTTCCGTCGGCGCCCTCAGCCGCTGCCGACGTTGACGCGGGCGCCACCCGCGACATCCGCGTCCCGGGCGTCGTGCGTGACCAGCAGCATCGGCAGATTGCGGGCACGGGCCATGGTGAATACCAGGTCGCGGATCTGGTCGCGCAGCGCCATGTCGAGCTTGGAGAAGGGTTCGTCGAGCAGCAGCGCCCGCGGCCGCGACAGCAGCACGCGCATCAGGGCAACGCGCGCCCTTTGGCCGCCGGACAGGGTTGCCGGGTCGCGGTCTTCGAGTCCCGCCAGCGATACGTCGGCCAGCGCTCTGGCCGCCAGGGCCCGGCGTTCGCCGCGGGCCACGCCCTGCGGCACGGCGAACATCAGGTTCTGCACCACCGACATATGCGGAAACAGCAGGTCATCCTGGAACAGCAGACCGACGTGGCGCCGGTTCGCCGGCAATGCGGATATGTCCTCGCCGTCGAGCAGCACCTGCCCCGAAGCGCTGAACACGGGGGCTAGAAATCCGCCGATATAGGCGAGAAGCGTCGATTTTCCCGAGCCGCTCTCGCCCATCACCGTCAGCACATCGCCCGGAGCGATTTGCGCATCAATGTGCAGCAGTTGCTGTTCGCCGCGCGCGATGCGGATGTCGCGCAGGGCGAGACCGGCCGTTGTTTCAAGGGCGCCTTGCATGGTCATTCAGTGTGCCTCATGGCGGCGCGATTGCGGTAGAGCAGCGCGGGTACGCCCAGTGCGACGGCGAAACCCGCGAACGGCAGCGCCATCTGAATCAGCGCATAGATCGATATCAGCCGCCGGTTGCCTCCGGAGGCCAGCGCCACGGCTTCCGTGGTGACCGTTGCCCAGCGCCCGCCGCCGATCAGCAGTGTCGGCAGATACTGGCTGACGGAGACCGCGAAACCCACCGCCGCCGCGGTGAGAATGGGGCGCAGCATCATCGGCAGGCGAATGCGCCAGAAGATCCGCGCCGGGCGCGCGCCCAATCCGGCGGCGACATGCGCGTACCGCGTATCCCAGGCGCGCCAGGGATCGCCGAGCGACAGGAACATGTAGGGCAGCACGAAGAGAAAGTGCCCGGCCACCAGGGCGATCCAGCGGCTGCCAATCCCGCTGACGAGAAACAGGAACTGCAGGCCGAACAGAAAGGCCACCTGCGGCACCAGTAGGGGCGCATAGATGAGCACGAGCGCGCGGCGGCTGATCGGGCGTGAGCTCCGGAGTTCGTTCTCCAGGCACCCGATGGTCAGGACCGTGGCGCAGGCGAGCGCGCCCAGGCCCACGGACAGCGTTGTGACGATTGCCGTGCCCGCCTGCGGGATCGCCCGGCTCCAGTTGGCGAGTGTCACGGCGCGCGGCAGCGGATCGGGAAACGCCCACAGCCCGGCCACCGACCATGGCAGCAGCGCAAACACTCCGCCGATTACCAGGACCGCCAGCAGGACCGCGGCACAGGCCACGACCGCGCGCGCGGTCCCTTCCGCCTTGAAGCGCCGGCCATCGGAGAGGCCACCCGCCGAAATGGAGGCCACGAGGCGCTCGCCACCCAACCATAGAAGGACGGCGGTCGCGGTGACGCCCAGTTGCAGCATGGCGCCCGCCGACGCCTGGAAGCGCATGGTCAGGTCGGGATCATTCATCCAGCGCGTGAGCTGCACGGCCAGCGTCGGCGGCCGGGTGGGGCCGAGGATCAGCGCCACGTCGACGACCGACGAGGCGTAGACGATGACCGCGAGCACCGGCAGGCGAATTTTCGGATAGAGCTGCGGCAGTACGACCTTCATCCACCCCGATATCCGGCCGTATCCGAAACTGCCGGCGACGCGGGTCAGCCGCTCGGCGTTGGTTTGCGGCATGGCGGCCAGCACCATGAGGAACAGGAAGGGCACCTCCTTGGCGATCAGCCCGAGCATCATCGCAAGTCCCAGGGGATCATGGATAATCAGGGCGTCCGGCGGGCGCTCGAAGCCCGTCGCCCAGGGTGACAGCAGCCGCATGATCCAGCCGGAGGGGGCGATGAGGAATGCGAGGCCGAAGGCGGCCGCGGCATGCGGGACGGACAGCAGCGGCGACAGCAACCGGTGCAGCACGGAGAACAGGCGGGTGCCGTTCCAGCCCGCGACGAAGCCGAGGACGATGGCAAGCGAGATGGCGGAAGTTGCCAGCGCCGCCGCGAGGCTCAGCCCGGCGGAGCGCCAGATGCCGGGAGCCTGCAGCAGGGCCCGCCACGCATCGAGGGTGAACGCCGTTCCGCCAAGTGCGGGAAAGTACCCGAAGGCGGGCAACACCACGCCCGCGAGCCCGGCCACGACCGGGCCGATCAGCACGGCAACGGTCACGGCGGGAAAGAGGCGCAGCATCCGGTTTTATTGTCTGTCCATGAGTTCGAGCCTAGTCGGCACCGTAGCGGCCGAGCCAGACCTGTTCCAGCCGGCTCATCCAACTGGCATGCGGCTCGGGCAGCGTGCGGCCAAGTTCGGCGGGGCTCAAGGTGGCGATGCCCAGATCCAGCGCGTCGAACAGCGCCTTGTCTTCCTCCGGAAGAGCATCCACGGCCAGCACGGTCGGGTCGCCCCAGACCTTCGGGTCCTGCTTGCGCGCCTGGGCTTCCGGCGACATCAGAAAGTTGGCCGTGACCATGGCGCCCGCCGTGGCTTTGGCGTTGAAGGGAATCGCCACGAAATGGGTGTTGCCGATGGTGCCTTCCTCGAAGACGAAGGTGCGTACGCTGTCGGGCAGTTCCTTGTTGGCAATGGCATTGGAGGCCGCGGCCGGATTGAAGCTCAGCGCAATGTCGATCTCGCCGTCGGCGAGCAGCTGCCGCAGCGCATTGCCGTTTTGCGGAAAGGCCCGACCCGACCGCCAGGAGACGGAATGCAGCGCGTCGAGATAGGCGAGCAGCGGAGCGGTGACGGCCTGGAAGTTGGCGTCCGTTGCCGGCCGCCCCAGGACAGTGGGGTCGGGGGCCAGTTCGAAGAGCGCCTGCTTGAGGAAGGTCGTCCCGATGTAATCGGGCGGCTGCGGATAGGTGAAGTGACCGGGATTGGCCGTTGCCCATTCCAGCAGCGCCGCGGCGGAGCGCGGCGGATCGGTCAGCCGCGCGGTGTCGTACATGAACACCAGCTGCGCCATGCCCCAGGGCGCCTCCAGCCCGTCGGTCGGCACGGTGAAATCATTGGCGACGCTCGGCTTGCCGGCAACATCCACGTGGCGCCAGTTCGGCAGCTTGTCGGCCCAGCCGTTAGCCAGCAACAAGCCCTCGCGCTTCATGGCGGCGAAATTCTCGCCATTGATCCACACAAGGTCGACCGCGCCGCCGGTGTCGATGCCGGCCGTCTTTTCCGCCAGCACCCGGCTGACCACATTGCCGGTGTCATCGATCTTGACCTGCTTGAGCGTCACGCCGTCGCGCTGCTTCAGAACCTCCGCGGCCCAAGCGATGTAGTCGTTGATCAGTGGCTCTCCGCCCCACGCATGAAAATACACCGTTTGCCCGCGCGCCTCGGCCCGCACCGCATCCCAGTCTGCGGGGCTCGCGGCGATCGCCGTGCCGCCCAGCCAGCCAAGCGCTGCGAGTGCCGCGGCGGCGATCCAGGCAGGCGAGCGTCGGGGTGTCTTCGGAGTGATCATGGGAGCAGCCTTCTCACGCGCGCGCCGCCGTCGGGCGGCTTGCCAAGTATGATGCTGACGTGTCTTGCGATTTTGCACGTCTGACGGTCAAGACACAGCTGTGTGAGATCGCGCCTGCGCGCGCCGGTGTGAGACGCGCTCGATCAACCGGTGTCAGATCGGCAGATTGTCCGTGCACTTGACCTCTTCCATCACGGCGTAGGTATGGGTCTCGCGCACGCCGGGCAGAGCCTGGACGGTTTCCGCGAGGAACTTCCGGTAGGCCGTCATGTCGGCGACGCGGCTCTTGATCAGATAGTCGAAGCCGCCGGCCACCATGTGGCACTCGAGGACTTCCGGCGACCGGTCGACGGCCTTGGCGAAGGCGTCGAAGACATCCGGCGTGGTGCGCTCCAGCTTGACCTCCACGAACACCAGCAGACCCAGGCCGATTTTCTTCGCATCGAGGCGGGCGCCGAATCCCAGGATATACTTGTCTCGCGTGAGCCGCTTGACGCGCTCCGCCGTTGCCGTGGGCGACAGGCCGATGCGTTCCGCCAACTGGGTGGTGGTGATGCGTCCGTCGGTTTGCAGGTTGGCCAGGATCTTGCGGTCCAATTTGTCCAAATCCGCGAAAAGCGCGATCAGTTCATCCATTTCCAGATAATTCCCGGTTCGTGCGGCCTACTTCGGAGAATATCTCTATCACAAACCGGTTATCTTGGCGAATGTCGAGTGAGAAAGGACCTTGTCGTGAGAAATGTTCCGCCGCACGCCCTTTCGGGCACAGCCGCCACGCCGCGTTTTCGCGCGCCCTATGCTCCTGCCGATGAAGCCCTTGTGCGGCAGTTGCTGGCCGACATCCGCCTGGACGAAAGCGCCAAGGCGCGCATCGCCGAGACGGCCGGGCGATACATCGAGGCGATCCGAAACACCCGCAGCGGGTTGGGCGGCGTCGAGGACTTTCTGCGCGAATACGGCCTGTCGACCCGCGAAGGCCTCGCCCTGATGGTGCTGGCCGAAGCGCTGCTTCGCGTGCCCGACGCGGCGACCACCGACAAGCTCATCGAGGACAAGCTCGCGGCG
>JBFHII010000284.1:0-4694 GCA_041596535.1 Breoghania sp.
AGAACGACAATTTCCGCGTCAAGCGCTACATTTCCAAGATCACCATCAATCCGGCCATCGCGCACGGCCTCGACCCGCACGTCGGCTCGGTGGAAGTCGGCAAGCTGGCCGACCTTGTGCTGTGGGATCCGAAATTCTTCGGCGTGAAACCGGACATGGTGCTGAAGCTCGGCACCATCGCCTCGGCGCTGATGGGCGATCCCAACGCCTCGATCCCGACGCCGCAGCCGGTGCACTACCGGCCGATGTTCGGCGCCTTCGGCAAGTCGCTGACCCACTCCGCCGTCACCTTCGTCTCGCAGGCTGCCTATGACGCCAACATCGGCGCGGCGCTGGAACTGGGCAAGACGCTGCTGCCGGTGAAAAACACCCGCTCGGGCATTTCCAAGGCCTCGATGATCCACAATGACGCGACGCCGGAGATCGAGGTCGATCCGGAGACCTACGAGGTGCGCTGCGACGGCGAGCTGATCACCTGCGAGCCGGCCGACGTTCTGCCGATGGCCCAACGCTACTTCCTGTTCTAGGCTCTCACGCCATGAACGCACGGCCAGACGAACGCATCACCGGAACAGGAACCGCGCCATGATCCGCGCCACACGCGTGCTGCCTGCGGGCGATTGGCCGGCGGCCGATCGCGTCGAACTCGCTTTCGACGACCGCCACCGCCGGCGCATGACCATGACCGCGGAGGCGGGCACCGTCTTCCTGCTGGATCTGCCGAAGGCCGTGGCCCTGCGCGGCGGCGACGGGCTTGAACTCGACGACGGCCGCGTCATCGAGGTCGTCTCCGCACCGGAAGCGCTCGTCGAGATTTCCGCACAGGACATGGGGCATCTGGTGAAGATCGCCTGGCACCTGGGCAACCGGCATCTGCCGACGCAGTTGCTGGGCGAGCGCCTGCGCATCCGGCGCGACCATGTGATCGAGGACATGGTGCAAAGGCTCGGCGGGCGCATCGCGGTGATCTCCGCGCCGTTCGACCCGGAAGGCGGCGCCTATGGCCACGGCTCGGTGCAGGGGCACGACCACGGGCACAGCCATGACCACTCCCACGCCCATTCCCATAGCCATGATCCCCACCACGGACACCACCATGACTGAGGCCGCGGCGCTTTACCGGCTGCTGGCCTGGCTGTCGCCGTCGTTTCCCGTCGGCGCCTTCAGCTACAGCCACGGCCTGGAATGGGCGATCGAGGACGGCACCGTCACCGATGCCGTGACGCTTCAGCGCTGGATCGAGGACATCCTGCGCCATGGCTCGGGCCGTTCCGACGCGATATTTCTCGCCCGCGCGCATGAGGCCTTCGGTGAGGGCGACACGCAGGCCTGCGCGGAGATTGCGGCCCTTGCCGCCGCCCTGCAGCCCTCCAGGGAGCGCCACCTGGAAGCAACCGCGCAAGGCACGGCCTTTCTTGAGACGGTGCTTGCGGCCTGGCCGATGGCGGATCCGGCAATGACCGAACGGCTGGCAGCCCTGATGCCGTCCGGCACGACGATGCCGCAGACGTCCGCCCGTCATCCGATCGCGACCTGGACGCATGCCGTCGCGGTCGGGATCCTGGCCGCCGGCCACGGCATCGATCGCGCGGCAAGCGTGCATGCCTGGCTGCATGCCTTCGTCGCCAATCTCGTCTCCGCCGCCATCCGCGCCGTCCCCCTGGGACAGACCGACGGCCAGAGGGTGATCGCCGCGCTCGAACCGCTGATCGGCGAGATCGCCGGCGAGGCGCTGATCGCCCCGCTGGACGACATCGGCTCGGCGAGCTTTCGCGCCGACATCGCCAGCCAGCGCCACGAAACCCAGTACACGAGGTTGTTCCGCACATGAGTTCCCCCAACGGCCCCTTGCGCATCGGTATCGGCGGCCCCGTCGGCGCGGGAAAGACGACGCTGACCGAACGCCTGTGCAAGGCGATGCGCGACGACTTCTCCCTCGCCGTCATCACCAACGACATCTACACCCGCGAGGACGCGGAAGCCCTGATGCGCTCCCAGGCGCTGCCCAGCGAGCGCATTCGCGGCGTGGAGACCGGCGGCTGTCCGCACACCGCGATCCGCGAGGACGCCTCGATCAATCTCGCCGCCGTCGCCGAGCTCAACGCGGCCTTTCCGGATCTCGATCTGATCCTGATCGAGTCGGGCGGCGACAATCTCGCGGCCACCTTCTCGCCCGAACTCGCCGATCTGACGATCTACGTGATCGACGTGGCCGCCGGCGAGGAAATCCCGCGAAAGGGTGGCCCCGGCATCACCCGCTCGGATCTTCTGGTGATCAACAAGACCGATCTTGCACCGCATGTCGGCGCGGATCTGTCCGTCATGGAGCGCGACGCGAAGACGATGCGCGGCACCCGTCCCTTCGTCTTCACCAACTTGAAGAAAGGCGAGGGCGTCGCCGAGATCGTCGATTTCATACTGCGGCTGGGCGGGCTGGAAAAGGCAGCCTAGAAACCCGCCGCGCATATGCGTCAACGGCGGTTTGGCGGATCGCGGTGAGCGCTCCGCAAGCCGGCTCCGGCAGGCCTCCCGGTTGATTGGAACGGCCATCCGTTTCCATCGGTCCGGATCTGCCCTAGATTCAGGGGTATCGTTGCTGGGAGGGAACCATGCTTGAGTCCGTCAACCTGATCGCAGTCCTGATTGCCACCATCGCCGCCTTCGTCTTCGGCGCCGCCTGGTACGGCATCCTCGGCAAGCAATGGATGGCGGCGGCGGGGCTGACGCCGGCGGACACCAAACCGGCGCCCAGGCTTCTGATCATCACCTTCCTGTGCCAGCTCGTGATGGCCTTCGTGCTCGCCGGCATCATCTTTCACGCCGGCGGCTACACGCTCGCCAACGGCCTGACCTCCGGCGGGTTGATCTGGCTCGGCTTCGTACTCACCACCCAGATCGTCAACCACCGCTACCAGGGCGCGCCATGGTCGCTGACGCTGATCGATGCCGGCCACTGGCTCGGCGCGCTGCTGATCCAGGGCGCGGTCATCGGCTGGTTCGGCGGGTGAGGCCGCGGGCCTCGCGGACCGGCGCTCAGATGATCTCGTCCTCGTCGAACAGCGGATCGCCGCCCAGTTCCTCTTCCATCTGACCGACCCGGTCCTGTGCCTCGCGGTGCTTGGGCACCCGCGCGATATGGGCAATCGCATCGCCCTGGTTGACGGTCGGCAGGTTGGTGCGGCCGATGATGATGCCGTCTTCGGACGCCGGGATCTCGATCTCCACGTCGCCGAAGGGATCGGTGACGATGCCGACGATCTCGCCTGCCGCGACACTGTCGCCCGACGCCTTGAACAGCCGCAGGATGCCGCTTTCCGGCGCCCGCATCCAGAAGCTGGAGCGCGACACCACGGGCTTGATCTTGCTGGCGGAGGAGTTCTTTCCGGCGATCATGCCGAGCCGCTTCATCACCCGCAGGATGCCCTTCACCCCGACGCGGATCGACAATTCGTCGAAACGCAGCGCCTCGCCGGCTTCGTACAGCAGCACATCGACGCCGGCCTCGTATGCGGACTTGCGCAGGCTCCCGTCACGCAGCGGCGATTTCAGGATCACCGGCGCGCCGAAGGCTTCCGCCAACTCCAGGGTCTTGGGATTGTTGGCCGAAGTGCGGATCTGCGGCAGGTTGGTGCGATGCGCGGCCGCCGTGTGCAGATCGATGCCGATGTCCGAACGCATGACCACCTCACGCATGAACATGTCCGCGAGCTGGGCCGCCAGCGACCCGCCCCCGCTGCCGGGAAACGAGCGATTCAGATCCCGCCGGTCGGGCAGGTAGCGCGAATGGTTGATGAAGCCATAGGCGTTGACGATCGGCACCGCCAGAAGCGTTCCGGTGATCCGGTCGAGCGCCGGCGTGCGCAGCACCCGGCGGATGATTTCCACGCCCAGGATCTCGTCGCCATGCACCGCGGCCGACAGGAACAACGTCGGCCCCGCCTTTCGCCCGTGCACCACGTGCACGGGCAATGTCATCGGCGTATGGTTTGAGAGCACGGAAAACGGCAGATCCACCGTCTTGCGGCTGCCCGCGGGAATGCGGTCCTTGCCGATAACGAATGACGCCATCAGCCGCGGCCCCTGGTTCGGGTCTTGTTCGGCTTGGCTTCCTTCTCCAGCAATTCGATGATCTTGCCCGCAACATCGATGCCGGTGGCCTTCTCCACGCCTTCCAGGCCGGGCGAGGAGTTGACCTCCATCACCACGGGACCGTGGTTGGAGCGCAGCATGTCGACGCCGCAGACATTCAGCCCCATCGACTTGGCGGCGCGGATCGCGGTGGAGCGCTCCTCGGGCGAGATCTTGACCGAGGCCGCGCTGCCGCCGCGGTGCAGGTTGGAGCGGAACTCGCCTTCCGCGCCCGTGCGCTTCATCGCCGCGATCACCTTGCCGCCCACGACGAGCGCGCGGATGTCGGTGCCGCCGGCTTCCTTGATGAACTCCTGCACCAGAATATTGACGTTGGCGCCGCGAAACGCCTCGATCACCGATTTGGCGGAGCGTTCCGTGTCGGCCAGCACCACGCCGATGCCCTGGGTGCCTTCCAGCAGCTTGATCACCACGGGCGCGCCGCCGGCGGTGGCCAGCACCTCCTCGGTCTGCTTGGGGTCATGCGCGAAGGTCGTCACCGGAAGCCCGACGCCGTCCCGTGCCAAAAGCTGCATGGAGCGCAGCTTGTCGCGTGACCGCCCGAT
>JBFHII010000285.1:0-4677 GCA_041596535.1 Breoghania sp.
CGGTATAGGCCTCGTAGAACTCCTGCAGCCGGGCGCGCAGGGGCCTGGCGCGATCGGTCAGCAACACATCCCACTCGGGATTCCAGCGATTGACATAGACCTGGTCGTAGACCTCGCGGATCAGGTCGTCCTTGGTCGGAAAATAGCGATAGAGCAGCGGCTGGGTAACGCCGAGCCGGCGGGCCAGTTCGCGCGTGCCGCCGTCAAACCCGACCTCCGCGAAGAACGCCACCGCCTTGTCGACGAAATCCTGCCGGCGCTCCTCGGGCGTCAGCCGCTTCTGGCGCCCCGGCTGCCTGCCGGAAACCGCCGGAGGTGTCACGCTGTCGCTGTCTCGGTCGCTGCTCATGTTCCGCCGTTTCGCACGTTCATCGGTCCGGACTCCCCCCGCGCATCGGCCTGCAGCCGCCCACGGCAACTGCGGCGTCCCGCAGGATAACCGGCTGCCGCCTCATACGCTTTTTGCAAACGAACCGAAAGCCCCGCCGCAAAACACCAAGGGCTCGCGCTCCAGGGTGTCATAGGCCTCCACCGCGCCAAGAAAGATCACGTGGTCGCCGCCATAGTAGCGGTCCTCGTTGCGGCACTGGAAACGGGCCACCGCATCCTTGATCAGCGGCGCCCCGCCAAGTCCGGTTTCCGTGGCTATACCGGCGAAACGGTCCTCCACCGGCCTGGCGAACTGCATCGCCACATCCGCCTGATCCACCCCCAGCACATTGATCGCAAAATGGCTGGCGTTCTGGAACACCGGCAGGTTGGGCGAATATTGCGCAAGGCTCCACAAAACCAGCGGCGGGTTGAGCGACACGGAGGAAAACGAATTGGCGGTCAGCCCGATTCGCGCCCCCTCGGCATCCATCGCCGTGATCACCGTGACGCCGGTGGAGAAACATCCCAGCGCGTCTCGGAAGGCGCGGGGATCGCCGGGGTCGCCGGGCCCGCCACCGCTGCCGCGGGGATCGTTTTCGCCACCGCGTGCCGCGGTCTCCGCGTGTGCCGTCTTGCGGGCTTGGTTGGTCACTGCTCGATCACTCCGGTGCTGGTGTCACAGGGTTGCATTGTCGACGCGCAGGCCGAGTTCGGCCCGGCCATGGGTGGCGCCGGTGGCGTCGAAGTTGAACGCGATATGGGCGGCAATCGCATGCGCGTCGCGGAAGCGCCGCTGGGCCGCGGTGCGGGAGTAGAGCGCATCCGCCCCGAAGGAGGTGAACAGCATGTCCACGGCCTCGGTGCACAACGCCACGGAATAGGCGCCGTCGCGCCGATAGCGCGTCTTGGTCGCCATGTCCGGCTCATGACCCCGCAGTGCGTCCTCCATCGCCTCGATGCAGCAGCCCCGCATGATTCTCCGGGCGGCGTCGATGCGTGCCCCGGCGGCCGCGATTCTGATCTGCGTCGACTGGAAATCGGAAATCCGCCCGCCGGAGTATTTCGCCGTGCGCAACCGCATGCGGCCGGTGAAATCGTCCAGCAGCGCCTGCGCATTGCCCAGCGCCACGCCCGAGAGCACGTACGGAAACAGCGCGAACACGGGAATGCGATAGAGCGGATTGGGGTTGAGTGCGGCCCCGGGCGGCGGCGGTCCGCCCTTCAGCTCCGCGACGCTCAGGGTCATGTCCTCGGGCACGAAGACATCCTCCACCACCACGTCGTTGGATCCGGTGCCGGACAGGCCCGCCACCTCCCAGGTGTCGATCACCGTGTAGTCGGCCTGCGGCAGGAGAAACACGCGGTTCTCCGCCGCTTCCGTCTCGCTTGCCGGCTGCACGACTCCGGCCAGCATGTTCCAGCTGCTGGAGCCGACGCCGGAGGAAAACGGCCAGCGGCCCGACAGCCGGTACCCACCCTCGACCCGCGTGGCCTTGCCGCACGGAAAGATGAACGCCGAGGCGATCAGCACGTCGGGGTCGGCGCCCCACAGCCGCGCCTGGGCTGCGGCGGAAAACATCGCCAGCATCCAGTGATGGCTGGCGAGATTGGCGAACACCCAGGCCACCGACGCGTCGCCGCAGGCCAGCGCCTCGGAGAAATCCACCAGCGCCACGTAGTCGAATTCGTCGCCGCCGATGCGCGCCGGCTGCAGCACCCGGAAGAGGCCCGCCGCATGCAGGTCGCGCTCGGTTTCCGGCTGCAGGCGGCGCAGCGCCTCGCCGTCCGCCGCGCGCTCCCGCACGGCCGGCACGAGCGCACGCGCCTTCTCCAGACGCTGCGCGTAGGCATGCGTCCGCCCAGGGGCCTGATCCTTCGGCGTCCGTTGCTCCGGCGACCGATTTTCCGGCACTCCTCGGTCCGGTGCCGCGGAAGCGGCCGTGTCCGGGCCCGTGCTCATGCCATCGCCCCGCGCCGTTCCGGCCGGTCGAGATACAGCGATGCCTTCAGCGCCTCGCCTTCCTGCGGCGCGAAATCGGCGAGCGGCCGCATTTCGGGAATCCGTGCGCGGTCCAGCGTGGTGACGTCCGGCCAGTCGATCTCCACCAGGTTGCCGCCCGGATCGCGCAGATACATCTGCACCGCACCGTCCGGCAGCTCGTTGACGGCGTTGCGGAAGGTGGTGCCGTCCAGCATGCCCAGCTGCTTGGCCTTGTCGTAGACCGCATGGAAATCGTCGACATCGATGGCAAAGTGCTGGAACGCCGGCACCACGTCCTCCAGCTCGAAGACATGCAACTGCAGATCGCCCAGGCGCAGATACTGGGTCCGGAACCCGAAATTGTAGGTCGGGATCCGCTCCATCCCCAGCACCTCCTCGTAGAAGCGCAGCGAGGCTTCAAGGTCGGTGGAGCCTATGGACAAGTGATTCAAACCGGTTGCGCGCATGTCATTCTCCCGCTATTTATCGAATGATAAATTATTAGCGCAATCCACGAAAACGAGCAATCCCCGCTGGATACCCGGACCGAGCCCACCAGACGAACACACCGCCTGTGAGAAACCCGGCCGCGTCCGGCGCCAGCACCTACCTTCGTTTGACAGAACCGCCGAGTTATTTTTCAATCGATAAATAACTCGGAATCCGGTCCCAAGGCAACATCGCGGCGCCCATCCGGTGCCCGGACCCTGAGGACCACGCAACAACAGCAATCGCCACGAACGGCGGCACGGGAGGCAACATGGACATTTCCAAGGGCAAGGCGGCGATCTACGAGGCAGCAAAAAAGCTGTCCAACTGGGGCCGTTGGGGCGCGGACGACCAGATCGGCACGCTGAACAACATCGAGCCGTCGGACATCGTCGCTGCCGCGGGACTGATCCGGCGCGGCAAGGTGTTTTCCCTCGGCCTGTCGCTGAAGGAGCCGATCCAGTCGGGCCTCTTCGGCGGCCGCTGGAACCCGATCCACACCATGCTGGCCACCGGTACGGATGCGGCCAACGGCAACCAGGACGATCCGGCGCCCTACCTGCGCTATGCCGATGACGCGATCAACATGCCGTGCCAGGCCTCCACCCAGTGGGACGCGCTGTGTCACATCTTCCTCGATGACAAGATGTACAACGGCTATGACGCCACCGAGGTCGATGCGCGCGGCGCGAAGAAGCTTGGCATCGAGCATGTGCGCGACAAGATGGTCGGCCGCGGCGTGCTGCTGGATGTGGCGCGCTTCAAGGGCGTCGACAGCCTCGACGACGGCTACGCGGTGACCAACGCCGATCTGGACGCCTGCGCGGCGCACCAGGGCGTGGAAATCCGCAAGGGCGACTTTGTCATTCTCAGGACCGGCCATCAGGAACGCTGCCTGGCGAAGGGGGACTGGTCGGGCTATGCGGGCGGCGATTCCCCCGGATACGCGTTCGAGACCGCTTACTGGATCAAGGAGCACGACATCGCCGCGATCTGCTCCGACACCTGGGGCTGCGAGGTGCGCCCCAACCAGACCGATGAGGCCAACCAGCCGTGGCACTGGGTGGTGATCCCGGCGATCGGCATCTCCATGGGCGAGATCTTCTACGTCAAGGAACTGGCGGAGGATTGTGCGCGGGACGGCATCTACGAGTTCTTCTTCGTCGCCCCGCCGATGCACCTGCCGGGCGGCGCCGGCTCGCCGATCAACCCGCAGGCGATCAAGTAGCGGCGGAAGACCATCGGCCGGCGCCTCGGGCGCGGTGCGGCACACCAGTGATGCGCCGCGTCCCCGGGGCCCGGCCCCGCCAAGGCCGGTCAGCAACCGGGCGCGGCAAGACAGCGCTACCCGCCCGCCTCTCTCGACAGGCCTTGGCCAGCGGATACGATACAACCGAAAACACGCAGTCAATCCCGCGACCGGCCTCCTCCGGCGCGCGCGATACAGGGAGAAAAACCATGGCCACATGGCTGAAGCGGGGCAAGGACGCCCAGGACATCGAAGCCGGCGACGCGAAGGTCCGCGCCACCGTCGAGGGCATCCTTGGTGACGTGGCGAAGAACGGCGACGCCGCGGTGCGCGCGCTGTCGGAGAAATTCGACAACTGGTCGCCGGAAAGCTTCCGGCTGAGCGACGCGCAGATCGCCGAGGCTATGGCCAAGGTCTCCGCGCGCGATCTCGAGGACATCCGCTTTGCCCAGGCTCAGGTGCGCGGCTTCGCCCAGGCCCAGAAGGACGCGCTGCGCGACGTGGAAGTCGAGACGCTGCCCGGTGTCGTCCTCGGCCACAGGAACATCCCGGTGAACTCCGTCGGCTGCTATGTGCCCGGCGGCGC
>JBFHII010000286.1:0-4653 GCA_041596535.1 Breoghania sp.
CGAGGAGACGCTTGCCATGATCATCGTGTCCGGCACTTTCCGCATCGCCCCCGAGGCGATCGCGGCGTGGCGTCCGCATGCCGCAGCCATGCAGCAGGCCTCTCGTGCCGAGGACGGCTGCCGCACCTACACCTATGCGCATGACGCCGAAGACGCCGGCCTGATCCGGGTCTACGAGGAGTGGGAAAGCCGCGAGGCGCTGAGCCGCCATTTCGAGACCGAGCACATGAAGGCGTGGCGGGCGGCGCTGGCGGAGGTCGGCGCCCATGCGCGCGATATCCGTCTGTTCGAGGCTTCCGCCGGCGAGCCGGTCTGAGGCGGCGCGGATGTTCGCCGCCACCGTGCTGACGCTTTATCCGGAGATGTTCCCGGGGCCGCTCGGCGTCAGCCTTGCCGGCCGCGCGCTGGACGCGGGCCTGTGGTCGCTCGAGGCGCGCAATATCCGTGACAGCGCAACCGATCGCCATCGCAGTGTCGACGATACGCCCGCCGGCGGCGGTCCGGGCATGGTGCTGCGCGCCGACGTGGTTGCCGCGGCGATCGATGCCGTGGCGGATGACCGCGATCGCCGCCCCCGGCTGCTGATGAGTCCGCGCGGAAAACCGTTCGATCAGGCCCGCGCGCGTGATCTGGCCTCGGGGCCCGGCGCCATCATCCTGTGCGGCCGCTTTGAGGGCGTCGACCAGCGGGTAATCGAGGCGCGCGGCCTGGAGGAGGTGTCCATCGGCGACTACATCCTGTCGGGCGGCGAGATCGCGGCGCTGACCATGCTGGACGCGGTGGTGCGGCTGCTGCCCGGTGTCATGGGCAATGCGCAATCCGGCGAGACGGAAAGCTTCGAGACCGGCTTGCTGGAGCATCCCCACTACACCCGCCCGCAGGAGTGGGAAGGTCGCGTGATTCCCGAGATCCTGACCTCCGGCGACCATGGCCGGATTGCCCGCTGGCGGCAGCAGCAATCGGAAAATCTGACCCGCGAGCGGCGCCCGGATCTGTGGCGGCGACATGAGGAAGGCGGGGGTGGAGGCAGCGACTGAAGCGGTCGCGGCTTTTTTGACGAAAAGGCATGACTCGCCGCCGGTTTTGGCGTATAGAGCGGCGACTTTCCGACAACAGTCGATATTTGCGATGTAACGGCCCTTACGGTTTGACCGCATTGGACGCTCTGATCGTGACACCAAAAAGAGAGACTTGTCATGAACATCATCGAGCAGCTCGAAGCCGAGCAGATGGCTGTGATCGCTGAAAAGCGCCAGCTTCCCGAATTTTCTCCCGGTGACACCATCCGCGTCAACGTGCGCGTGACGGAAGGCACCCGGACCCGTGTTCAGGCCTATGAAGGCGTGTGCATCGCGCGTTCCGGCTCCGGTCTGCAGGAGAGCTTCACGGTCCGCAAGATCTCCTACGGTGAAGGCGTGGAACGTGTGTTCCCGGTCTACTCGCCGATGGTCGAGAGCGTCGACGTGGTGCGCCGCGGCAAGGTGCGCCGCGCCAAGCTCTACTATCTGCGCGAGCGTCGCGGCAAGTCGGCCCGTATCGTCGAGGCGACCAACGTGCGCGCCAAGCGGCTCAACGAAGAGCAGCGCGCCGTGGCCGTCGAAGCCAAGGCCCAGGTCGAAGCTGCGAAGGTCGCCGCCAAGGAAGCCGCCGCCGCGGAAGCCTCTGCCGAATAGCATTTGCTTGCGTTCGAACTTCAGAGAGGCCCGCGTCTGGTTGCAGCCGCGGGCCTTCCTATATCAGACCGGTGGGCGCGGCAGTCTTGTTGCCGCCTTTCGCGGGAATTGATAGAGTCTCCAGCATGATCGGCCGAACAACAACACCATATCGCAGCCGCGACGCCGCCATCCATGATGCCGGTGTCTGCGCGCCTATGGAGTTTGCGTCGTTTCACGATCATGCGCGCCTTTTCTGGCGGTTTCATCCGCTTCTCAACGCATCCGACGACGCGCTACGACTGGTCTGATCGCCCGATCTTCTGCCGCCCCGGCTCATCCATGCCGCGCGGCCTCACGACCCGTTTGTATGCGTTGAAATTCCTTGGGAGTACTCCATGACGAAGTCCAAAACCCTGTACGACAAGATCTGGGACGATCACCTGGTCAGTGTTCAGGAAGACGGCACCGCGCTGCTCTATATCGACCGCCACCTGGTGCATGAGGTCACCTCGCCCCAGGCCTTCGAAGGCCTGCGCATGACCGGCCGCCAGGTGCGCGCGCCGCAGCGCACGCTCGCGGTTGTCGACCACAACGTGCCGACCACCGACCGCAGCCACGGCATCGAGGATCCCGAATCCGCGCTGCAGGTCGACACGCTGGCCAAGAACGCCAGCGAGTTCGGCATCGAGTACTACAGCGAGACCGACCGCCGTCAGGGCGTGGTGCATATCATCGGTCCCGAGCAGGGCTTCACCCTGCCGGGCATGACGATCGTCTGCGGCGACAGCCATACCTCGACGCATGGCGCCTTCGGCGCGCTGGCGCACGGCATCGGCACCTCCGAGGTCGAGCACGTGCTGGCGACCCAGACGCTGATTCAGGGCAAGGCCAAGAACATGCGCATCACGGTCGATGGCAAGCTGCCCGACGGTGTCTCCGCCAAGGACATCATCCTGGCGATCATCGGCGAGATCGGCACCGCCGGCGGCACCGGCTACGTGATGGAATACGCCGGCGAGGCGATCCGGGCGCTGTCGATGGAAGGCCGCATGACGGTGTGCAACATGTCGATCGAGGCGGGCGCCCGTGCCGGCCTGATCGCGCCGGACGAGACCACCTACGCCTACATCAAGGACCGGCCGAAGGCGCCCAAGGGCGCGGCATGGGATATGGCGCGCGCCTATTGGGACACGCTGTATTCCGACGAAGGCGTGGAGTTCGACAAGGAAATCCGCCTCGACGCCGCCAACCTGCCGCCGATCGTCACCTGGGGCTCGAGCCCCGAGGACGTCATCTCGATCACCGGAAGCGTGCCGAACCCCGACGAGATCGCGGACGCCAACCGGCGCACCTCGAAGTGGCGGGCGCTGGAGTACATGGGCCTGACACCGGGCACGCCGATGCAGGACATCAAGCTCGACCGCGTGTTCATTGGTTCGTGCACCAACGGCCGCATCGAGGATCTGCGCGCCGCCGCCGCGATGATCCAGGGCCGCACGGTCAACGAGAACGTCAGCGCCATGGTGGTGCCGGGTTCGGGACTGGTGAAGGCGCAGGCCGAGGCCGAAGGCCTGGACAAGGTCTTTACGGCGGCCGGTTTTGAATGGCGCGAGCCGGGCTGCTCCATGTGCCTGGCGATGAACGCCGACAAGCTGGCGCCGGGCGAGCGCTGCGCGTCGACATCGAACCGCAACTTCGAAGGTCGCCAGGGGTTCAAGGGCCGCACGCATCTGGTCTCCCCCGCGATGGCGGCAGCCGCTGCGATCGCCGGGCATTTCGTCGATATCCGGGAATGGCCGCGCGGCTGATTCGCCGCACGCCGTCCCTCCGCTGCTGCATGACGGGCGCCCTTCGGGGCGCCCGTTGTCGTTTGTGCGCCCGGTGCCGTGGTGCTGCGGCCCGTGCCGGGGCGGCGCCAACGGCGGTACGAAACAAACCACGGAGTGTCTTCACAACAGTGTCATGCTGGCCTTACACTATGCCTGCGCATGCGACGACCATCACTTGTCCCGTTTCCGCGTTCAACGCGGCGGGGTGATCCAACACCAAGGACAGGTCGGAACCTTCGCGCGGGGCACGGGCTCCGCTCCAGGGCCGGCCGCAGGGAGTGTGGCTTGACGATTGCCGTGGCAACAGGTGCCCATCCGGCGCTGGTGCTCAACGCGGACTACCGACCGTTGAGCTATTATCCGCTGTCGCTCTGGGCCTGGCAGGATGCCATCAAGGCGGTGTTCCTCGATCGGGTCAACATCGTCAGCGAATACGACGTGCAGGTCCGAAGTCCCAGCTTCGAGATGCGCCTGCCCAGCGTCGTCTCGCTCAAGACCTACATCAAGCCGACCCGAAATCCCGCCTTTACCCGCTTCAACGTGTTCCTTCGCGACCGGTTTCAGTGCCAGTATTGCGGCTCGCGCGAAGATCTGACGTTCGACCATCTCATTCCGCGCTCCAAGGGCGGACAGACGACCTGGGAAAATGTCATCGCCGCCTGTTCGCCGTGCAACCTGCGCAAGGCCAACAAGTCGTGCCGGGAACTGGCCATGTGGCCGCGGCACATGCCGTTCCAGCCGACTGTCAGCGACCTGCACAACAACGGCCGCCTTTTCCCGCCCAACTTCCTGCACGACAGCTGGCTCGACTTTCTCTACTGGGATACCGAGCTGGAGCCCTGAGCGCGCGCCGACCGCGGCAGCCCCGCCGCCCGTTTCCCTCACTTTCCCGATCCGGCCCCCAGCGGGCCAAGGTCCTGCGCCGGCAACCGCGTGCCAGGAACCAACACCGGCTTAACCTCGCGTTAACCGAGGCGCGGCCTTCGTGCCGTTTCCGGCATGGGCTTTAACGCCACAGCAGTCTTTACATGGGATTTTAGAAGAAGGCGTGCGGCGGCGTTTACGCCTCGCTAACCCCGATTCAGCTGTTTTTCCTTTGAAAACCGGCATCGGGGGCAAAAGCCGCCGGATTTGCCGGCCGATTGGTCCGCTCTGGCCGGATGTTTGCG
>JBFHII010000287.1:0-4626 GCA_041596535.1 Breoghania sp.
AGACCCTGGCCCCAATAACCCAATGCGCGCGGCCTGACCGGGCACACCGGCCCATACCTGCCGCAAGCGGCAATGGATTGCCCGGACGAAGCCGGGCAATGACGGCGGAGGGAGTGGAGTGCGCGGCAACAGCGGAAAATGCGCCCGTTGCGTCGCCCTACTTGCCCACCCGCACCGCTTGCCCCGGCGAGTCATTGCCGCCACGCTACGGCATGGGCTACGCCGTCTACATTCTCGCAAGTCGCAAGCACGGGACACTCTATGTCGGCGTGACCAATGATCTTGCGCGCCGTGTCTGGGAGCACCGCGAGAAACACCACAGGAGCTTCACCAGCCGCTACGGCGTCACGCGCCTCGTCTATGCCGAGTTTCACGACAGCATCGCCGAGGCGATCCATCGCGAAAAGCGGATCAAGAAATGGACCCGCGCGATGAAAGTCCGGCTGATCGAGCAGGAAAACCCCGAGTGGCACGATCTCATGCAGCATTGAGCGATGATCACGTGGGGACGGCGGATGCCGATACGACTGCCCGCCCGAACACCGCTAACCCGCCACGCTCCCCGCCCACTCGGACGTCATCACCCGGCGCAGTCCGGGTGATCCATTGGCCTCGCAACGCGGCGCGAACCAGATGCCACGAACCGGACCAGCCGCGAGCGGGATTGGATTGCCCGGACGAGGCCGGGCAATAACGGCGCAGGAAACGGAGGGCGATAGCGAGGGTGCCGGAGGCCGCCCGGCAAAGGGAAACGGCTGCGGCGGCATGCCTCCTGGATTCCGGGTCTCTCGACACGCTTCGTGCACTCGACCCGGAATGACGTGGCGGGTTGAAGGATTTCGGCGCGAACTGCCGCGCCGGAGACAGCTCATTCATTGCCGAACCGGCAATGGATCCCGGCTCGCAGGCCGGGACGACATCGAGCATGTGACCAGCGCAAGGGGCATGCGCGCATGCGTTGCGCGGCCCCGACAGACAACCCGATCCGGCCGCTGCCGGGCTATTCGATGCCGATCTTCTGCTTGAGGAGGTCGTTGACAGCCTTGGGGTTGGCCTTGCCCTGGCTGGCCTTCATCACCTGGCCGACGAACCAGCCCAGAAGGCCCGGTTTCTCGCGCGCCTGTGCGGCCTTGTCGGGATTGGCCTCGACGATCTCGGTGACCAGCGCCTCAATGGCGCCAAGATCGGTGACCTGCTTCATGCCGCGCTCTTCGACGATTGTCGCCGGGTCGCCGCCCTCGGTCCAGACGATCTCGAACAGGTCCTTGGCGATCTTGCCGGAAATATCGCCCTTGACGATCAGGTCGATGATGCCGCCGAGCTGATCGGCGGAGACCGGCGAGGTGGCGAGGTCAAGGCCTTCCTTGTTGAGCCGGCCGAAGAGCTCGTTGATCACCCAGTTGGCCGACAGTTTTGCATCGCGGCCCGCGGCCACCGCCTCGAAGAAGTCGGCGGAAATCTTTTCCGCCACCAGGATGTCCGCGTCGTAGGCCGACAGGCCGAAGTCCGCAATGAAGCGGGCCTTCTTGTCGTCCGGAAGCTCCGGCAGATGGGCGGCGAGATCGTCGACGAAGGCCTGGTCGAACACCAGCGGCAGCAGGTCGGGATCGGGGAAATAACGGTAATCGTGCGCTTCTTCCTTGGAGCGCATCGAGCGCGTCTCGCCCTTGCCCGGGTCGAACAGGCGGGTTTCCTGATCGATCGAGCCGCCGTCCTCGAGAATGGCAATCTGGCGGCGCGCCTCGTATTCGATGGCCTGGCCGGCGAAGCGGATCGAGTTGACGTTCTTGATCTCGCAGCGGGTGCCGAAATCGCCGCCGGGCTTGCGCACGGAGACGTTGATGTCGGCGCGCATGGAGCCCTGCTCCATGTTGCCGTCGCAGGTGCCCAGATAACGCAGGATGGTACGCAGCTTGGTGAGATAGGCCCTGGCCTCATCGGACGAGCGGATGTCGGGCTTGGAGACGATCTCCATCAGCGCCACGCCGGAGCGGTTCAGATCGACGAACGACATGGTCGGATGCTGGTCGTGCATCGACTTGCCGGCGTCCTGTTCCAGGTGCAGGCGCTCGACGCCGACCTCGACGCGCTCGTCGGGCATGTCGAGATAGACGATGCCCTCGCCGACGATCGGCTGCTTGAACTGCGAGATCTGGTAGCCCTGCGGCAGATCGGGATAAAAATAGTTCTTGCGGTCGAAGACGCTCTTGAGGTTGATCTCGGCCTTCAGCCCCAGCCCCGTGCGCACCGCCTGGCGGACGCATTCCTCGTTGATCACCGGCAGCATGCCCGGCATGGCCGCGTCGACCAGCGAGACGTTGTCGTTGGGCGCGTTGCCGAATTCGGTCGAGGCGCCGGAAAACAGTTTCGACCTGGAGGTCACCTGCGCATGCACCTCGAGCCCGATGACCATTTCCCAGTCGCCCATGGCGCCCTTGATGAATTTCTTCGGATCGGGGGTACGGGTGTCAACGAGGCTCATGCGTCTCAAGGTCCTGTGCTGCGTCGGATTCCGCGTGCCGCAAAGCGCATGTGCGCGATCGAAATGACGGATCACGGGCGCGGAGTGTCATGTGCCTGTTGGGTAGTGGGAATTGCCCGCCTTCGCAAGAGGCAAGGTGGGGTCGGGTGAGAGAAACCGGCGACGGACGATGGGGTGTGCGGGCGCCGGGTCCCGGGTCTGCGTCGCACCGCTGCGCGCTGCACCGCGCCCGGACAGTGTCCTATGAGCCGAGTGCACAACCACGCGGATGATCACCGAGCCTGTGCCCTTCGGGCGAGTCCCTCCTGGATTCCCGATCACGCGATGCGGCAAGCCGCACGCTGCCGGGAATGACGTAGTGAGTTGAAGCATCAAATCGGCACATCAGCCTGTGGCCGGCCGACCGGATGACCAACCGGCCCATCTGTCGCGCTTCATCCCTCGGCGTCATTCCGGACCGAGCGCGAGTCAGCGCGTCGAGAGATCCGGGATCCAGGAAAAAAGCGCCCGAAGGGCACCTGTATCTTTCCTCTTTCCTCTTTCCTCTTTCCTCTTCCGTCGTTCCCTTATCCGCCGGTGCTATTTGGCGGCGCGCAGGATGTAGCCGATGATGACGGCGACGGCCTGGTAGAGTTCCTCGGGGATTTCCTCGTCGAGCGCCACCTGGGCCAGCGCCTGGGCGAGCAGCGGGTTTTCCTCGACCGGCACGCCGTGCTCGGCGGCCAGCCTGAGGATCTGGTCGCTGAGAAAGCCCTCGCCCCTGGCGACGACGCGCGGCGCGCCCTGGTTGTCATAGGACAGCGCGACGGCGATGCGGCGCTCCGCGCGCGGCTCCTCGTCGCCCGAGCGCCCGTCGCCGCCCGCACTCATGTGCGCCAGTCCACGAAATAGCCCGGCTTCTGCGGTTCGGCCGTCGGCCGGCCACGGTGGATATCGATGCGCGTGGCCTCAAGGCCGATCTCATCGAAGGCCGCGCGCAGGGCGTCGAGATCGGCGCGGAAACGCGCCGCGGTCTCGCCGTTCTCCGCCCACAGGGTCACCGCCACGCTGTCGGAGCGCAGTCTCAGCAGCGTGTCGACGGCGCCGGTCTGCGGCAGATCGACGGAAAAGCGGATGTTCCAGCCGGTGTCGCCGTTTGCGTCCGCCCCCCCGGAGCCGCCATCACGGGCAATCTGGAACTGCGCCACCGCCGTCTGGTCGCCGAGCGCCAGCGGCAGCTCAAACGTCCATTCCTGGGGTTGGGCCGCGACGCGGTGCGCGGCACCCGCGTGCTCCGGCAGGGAGGCCATCTGCGACAGGCGCACGCGTGACAGCGCCGCCTCGGTGTCGGAAAGCAGAATGCGCGCCGCCTCGCGCGGCGTGGCGCTTTCTGAAATCGTCGGCTGCGACGGCATCTGGCCGCGCGGCAGACTTCCTGTGCGCGGCGGCGGCTCGGCCGCGGTTCTGCGGGTTGCCGGCGTCGCGTGTTCGCCGAGATACGACATCAGCGCGCCGCGCAGCTGCAGCAGCGCGGTTTTCAGATCGGCCGAACCGGGCAGAGCAAGCAGGGCGGTGGCCTGACCCGCCGTCTGCGAGACACCCGGTTTCGCCCCGGTTTGCGTCTGGCTCTGGATCGTGGTGCGATTCACGAGATTGGCTTCCTGAAAGATGCCCGAGCGCTGCACTGCCTGCTTCAACGGCGCGGGCTGCGCGGCATCGCTTGCGGACAGGCGGAAGCCCAGCAGGTCCTGCAGTGCCTTTTGCACGGTGTCCGGCATCCCGCCGCCGCCGGCGCGCACGAGACCCGCCACATTGGCGAACAGCGGCGTCATGGAATCCTGCTTGGTGGCGGCCAGCGGGCGGGCCAGCTCGGCCACCTGTGTCAGCATCGCACGCATGTCCGGCGGGAGGGTCCGCGCGCCCTGCGCCGCTTCGGGCGGGATCGCCAGCGTGACCTGCGGCGCGGCACCGCCGGTGGCGACCTTGAGCGGCACGGTCGATCCGGGTTGCGGCGCGGCGATCGATGATGGCAGCCGCAGCTCGAAGGTCGCTGTGCCCGCCTGCATCCGCGTGGTGCCGGACGGCATCTGGCCGACGACGCGCGCCACAAGCTCCGCGCCCGGCTGCAGGGCCGGCAGGTTGCGCGCGTTGAGGACCGGCAGCGG
>JBFHII010000288.1:0-4560 GCA_041596535.1 Breoghania sp.
AGCGTGCGCTCGACAAAGCGGCCGCCGGCGTCGACCAGCCGCGCCACGATCTCGGCTTGCGTCAGTTGCGTATCGGCAGGCGCGTCGGGCAGTTGCGGCACGAACGACAAGGCACCGTCCTCGTCGGTGACCAGATCGGCGGGAAGCGCCTGACTGTTGGGATAGGCTTCCTCATCCGCGAGACCGAACAGGTAGCCCTTGTGCTGCGCGCCCCAGGACCGGCTCGGGCTCAGGGTGATCTCGCCTTCCAGCCGCTGGCCGCCGGCGGGCGCGCCATACAGATAGCGGGCCGAAAGCGTGATCTCCGGCGGATCCTGCGGATCGATGCGCTCGGCCGCTGTTTCCAGTTCGAAATCGACGCGCTCCGGCTGGAAATCCTCGACAAGGAACGTCTTGCGGGCCAGCGCCGCGCCCTTCGGATCGGCGTAGACAGTCAGCGACCAGGTGCCCTGCGAGGCCCCCGGCGACAGCGGCAGCGTCACATAGTGCCCGCCAAGCCCGCCATCGGGGCTGTTGATGCGCCGGTGCTCGACGCCATCGGGACGGGTGAAGACAAAGGTCAGCGGCACGTCGCCCGCGGCCATGGCCTTGGCATCGCGCACCAGCGCCATGGCGTGCACCTGTGCGCCGGGGCGATAAACCCCGCGCTCGGTGAAGGCATAGACGTCCAGCGGTCCGGGTGCGGGACGGCCCTCGACGCCGCGGTCGGTCAGATCGAAAGGCCCCTTGGCAAGATCGAGGAAAGCGTAATCGCCATCCCCGGCGCGCGCCATCAGCACGGCGGGACGCATGCCGCCGGTGCCCCGCGCCAGCCCCGGCGCGAAGTGCGCGTAGCCCGCCTCGTCGCTTTCGGCCTCGCCCAGCACTTCGTTGTTGGCGGCGATCAGCTGCAGGGTCACGGCGCCGCGCGCCTTGGCGCTTGCCAGCGAGCGCACCATCACGTGCAACCCGTCACGACCGCTGTAGCTGGTCAGGCCGAGATCGGAGACGACGAACCACTGGGTGGCGAACGGTCCCCACTTGTTGCGCGAGTCGTTCTTCGCCCGGGCCACCAGCGCATAGGCGCCGGGTTTCAGCTCGATGCCGATATCGTCGAGCGGAACGGCGGTCGTCACGTCCTGGTTGAGAACCTGCTCGACCTCGATTTCGCCCTCCCAGATGCGCGCGCCGGTGTCATCGCGGATCTCGTCGGCACGATGGGAGCTCAGCTGATCGAGAAAGCGTCCGGAGCGGATCAGTTCGGCGATCGCACGGTCGCCGACACGATAGATTTCCGCGCCGATCAGTCCCGTGTTGACGGAAACGAGCGGAATGGTGGGATCCTTGCCGCTCGGCAGGACATAGGCGCGACCAATGACGCGCACGCTCGGCGCGCGATCGCGGACATAGATGGACAGCCGCACCGGCTTTTCGATCGTTTCGCCATCGGCGGAGGGCAAGCCGGGACGCACCTCGATGGCATAGCGGCCGCCATGCCGGACGCCGTCGACGCAGATCTGGGCGTCCTCGACCTCGACCGAGGTGCCGGGCGCATCCTCGACGGTGACGAAATCGGCGAGATTGGGACGCGCGGTCTGCAGCTTCTCGGAGAACACCAGGCAGATGCGCGGCGCGGCGGCGTCGGAATCCACCTGGTGATTGATGATGCGGAAGCCATGCTCGGCGACAAGCTTGTCATAGTCGGCACGCAGGGTCTCGTCGTCGCGGATCGTCAGCGCCAGGCGGTAGGAGCGGATCGCCGGCTTCCACAACTGGCGCGGCATATAGGAGCGGGCGATCAGCTCCAGCGCGCGCACGCGTTCGCCATCGTTGCCGGAACGCACGTAGGCGTTGACGGCGGCGGCGCTGGCTGCCTCCTGCATGCGCTGACGCGCCTGCCAGTCGTTGGGTTTGGCGGCCAGCGCGCTCTGCGCCAATGCGCTCCACAGATCATAGCGCTCCGGCGACAGGGTCAGCGCGCGGCCGAACAGCGTGTGCGCGGCCTCCGCCTTGCCGGAGGCCAGAGCGGCATCGGCCTCACGGATCAGCGCGCCAAGTCCGACCCCCTCGGAGTGAAACCGGTCCGCAAGGCTCGACGAATAGCGTTCGGCCTCGTCGCGCAGGGATTTAGGCAGATATTGAAGATCGGCGCGCCGGTCGGCGACCGCCGGTTTGGAGGGCGTCGCGCGGACAGCGACCACGCGTCCCGCGATCGCGCCCTGGAACTTCCGCAGGTCTCCGAAATCGCTCTTCAGGAAACACCACGCGGCGCCGACATTATAGGTGAAGGCCTGACAGATCGGATCATCCAGACAGGTGGCCTTGCAGGCTTCGAGATCGACGTCGCGCACGGTGCGATAATCGGAGCCGAAATAGTCGGCATCGTCGATCACCACGATACGCCGCTCGGAGGCCGGAACCGGCTGCGCCGATACAGAGAGCGGCAGGATCGGTGCGAGCGCCGCGACCGCCAAGGCGGCGACCGGCATCAGACGCCTGCTCACCACCCACAAACCAAGGCTTGTCCGGACATCCTTCCGACCGCTCATCTCACTGTCTCCCCTCTACGCTTGGGACTATTGCCCACAGCGCAACCGCGTACAAGTGAACTGGCCGCGCGTGACAAAAACAAGTGACTTTCACACACTTGATGCGATCCCGCCGCGCGCGCGTCGCGCAGCGTCCACACCTGATGCGCGGCTTGTCAGCTTTCCACGTCCCACATCTCGCGCTTGCGGTACAGCGTCGAGGGGCTGACCTCGAGAACCCGGGCAGCCTTGGGAAGGCTGCCGTCGCACATGTCGATCGTCGCCTCGATCACGGTGCGCTCCATCCGCGACAGCGACGTGCCCAGCGGAACCGACACGGATGGACCACCCTTCATCGGAACGGCGCGATCGGCCGGCACGACCGCGCCATCCGCATCGGCGGATGCGACAGGCACCGAGGCCCCGCCGGTTTCGGCAGCGTTGTTGCTGGGCGAATCGCCGTTCATGCCGCCCAGCGACAGCATGTCGGGCGTCACCACCTCGCCGTCGTTGAGCACCACCGCGTTGCGCATGACGTTTTGCAGTTCCCGCACGTTGCCCGGCCAGGGCTGGCTGATCAGCAGTTCCTGCGCCTCCGTGGAGAGCGACCGGAACTGCTTGCGTTCCTCGCGGGCGTAGGCGCACAGAAAATGCGTGGCGATATCGATCACGTCGCCGCTGCGCTCGCGCAAGGGCGGCAGGTGAATTGGCAGCACGTGAAGACGGTAGAACAGATCCTCGCGAAAGCGTCCGGCGGCGACTTCCTGCGCGGGATCGCGGTTGGTGGCGCAGATGACCCGCACGTCCACCGTCCGGTGCTCGGTGCCGCCGACGGGCTGAATGCGGCCGGTCTGCAGGAAACGCAGCAGTTTCGACTGCAACGCCATGTCCATTTCGCAGATCTCGTCGAGAAACAGGGTGCCGCCGTCGGCCTGTGTCACGGCGCCGTCGCGGTCGCTGATGGCGCCGGTGAACGCCCCCTTGATATGCCCGAAGACTTCCGACTCGATCAGGTCACGCGGGATGGCCGCGCAATTGATGGCGATGAACGGCTTGTCGCGCCGCGGGCCGCCGCGATGAATCGCATCGGCGCAGACTTCCTTGCCGGTGCCGCTTTCGCCGGTGATGAACACCGTTGCCCGCGATTTGGAGACGCTTTCGATCATCCGGTAGACCGAGCGCATGATCAGCGACCGCCCGACGAAGCCGAAGAAGCCGGCCGTGCCGCTGTCCGGCGACAGATCCTCCACCGTCCGTTGCAGCATCGCCCTTTCCTGGGCATTGCGCACGGTGGTGATCAAGCGTTCGGCCGCCACGGGCTTGACCAGGAAGTCATAGGCTCCGCGCTGCATCGCCTCCACGGCGGTCGCCACGGAGCCCTGTCCGGTGACCACGACAGTCGTCACATCGGTGCCGCGCTCGCGCAGGGTGCGCATGACCTCGAAGCCGCCGATATCGGGAAGCTGCAGGTCGAGCAGGACGACCTGGTAGGCACCGGTCTGCAGACGCTCCAAGGCTTCCGTGCCGGTGGCAACATGGTCGACAGGCAACCCGGCCCGGGTCAGCGATGCGCCGTAGAGGGTGGCCAGCGACAGCGTGTCTTCAACCAGCAGAATGCGTGCCCTGGATGCCGCAATCTCGGATGCCATGATCAACGATCTCCCGTCATGGTCGAAACCACGGACCCAATGCCATCTTCCCGCTCGCCAAACCCGATGACCGCAGCAATGGCGCCCTCGGCGTGATTGAGCAATTCAGGTACCAAGTCAAGGTCGGCGATGCGCGCACCAAGCCGGACCTGCTCGTCGATTTTCGCGGACAGTCCCGCCGCCTCCACCGCGCCAAACGTGCCCAGAAGGCTCGTCAGCGCATGCGTCGCGTGCCCGATCGCCGACACGTCTCCACGCGTCATGCCGTCGGCAAGCTGCACCAGGCGCTCGCGTGTGTCCGACTGGAACTGGACAACGATCCGCCGGCGCATCTGCGGCGGAATATCCGTCAGCAGGGCGGTCAGCACGGTCTCGTCAACCACCGGCGCCGGCGACGATGCCGC
>JBFHII010000289.1:0-4535 GCA_041596535.1 Breoghania sp.
CGGTGGCGGTAGTCGAGTTGCGGTTCGAGGATCTCGTCCCAGCCATCCTTGCAAGCGCCGGGCGAGCCGGGAAGCGCGAAAAGATAGGTGCCGCGTGCCACGCCGGCGCAAGCGCGCGACTGCACCGCCGAAGTGCCGATCTTCTTCATCGAGACGATGGTGAATACCGTGCCGAAGGCCTCGATTTCCTTCTCGTAGACATCCCGGTGCGCCTCGACGCTCACATCGCGCCCCGTAAGCCCCGTCCCGCCGGTGGAAATGACGACATCGACATCCGGGCTGTCACACCAGGCCGACAATTGCGCGGCGATCTCGGCGCGTTCATCGGGCAGGATTTTGCGCTCGGCGAGGATATGCCCCGCAGCTTCGATCCGGGCGGCGAGCGTGTCGCCGGAGCGGTCCTCGGAAAGGCCCCGGCTGTCGGATACGGTCAGGACGGCGATACGGACGGGGATGAATTCCTTGGGCGCATCTGGGCTGTGCATGATCTAGCTTCGCTCCATGAGGGCCAGCCTTGCGGCCAGCGCGGTGAATACCCCGGCCGTCGTCCAGCGGAGCGCGTGGGCGAAGCGGGGCGAATTGGCGAGCCGGCGGCCCAGGCTGCCCGCGAAGACGCCGACGAAACCGTTGATGACGAGCCCGCCCATGGCGAGGATAAAGCCGAAGACCAGGAATTGCGGCAGGATGGCGCCATGGGTGGGATCGACGAATTGCGGCACGAAGGCGAGCACGAAGAGGATCACCTTGGGATTGGTCAGGTTCACCATCAAGGCCTGCCGGAAGGCCCGCGGCGGGGCTAGGACCGGTGCCGTGGCGTCCGGAATGGGGCCTGCCCGGAAGGCTCCAAGCGCTAGCCACAGCAGGTAGCCGACGCCGAGCCAGCGGATGATGTCGAGCAGCGTTGGCTCGGCCGCAACCAGCGCCGAAAGGCCCAGTCCCGCCGCGGCGGCGTGAAAGAAGACGCCGAGCGCGATGCCGACATCGGCGGCCAGTGCCGCGCGCGCCCCCCCGCGCAGCCCCTGGGCGAGGCAGAACATCATGTCCGCCCCCGGCGTAAGGTTGAGTGCGAGCCCCGCCGGCACGAAGGCCAGCAATGTCAGCGGGTCGACCGGAATCATGGCGTCTCTCCGCGCTTCAGCCGGGCCTTGAGCGCAAGAAGGTCGGCCCATGCCTCGCGCTTGGCCGGTGGGTTGCGCAGCAGGTAGGCAGGGTGGAACATCGGCAGCGCCGGCAGGCCAAGCACCTCGGACCAGTTGCCGCGCAGCCGGGTAATACCGCGCCGCCCGAGCATTGCCTGACAGGAGATATTGCCCATCAGCACCAGCAGATCGGGCGAGACAAGCTCGACATGCCGCTCGACAAAGGGCTTGAGCATGGCGATTTCTTCCGGCTTCGGGTCGCGGTTCTGCGGCGGGCGCCAGGGCAGAATATTGGTGATGTAGACGGCGGCCTCCGCGTCGGTCGCCTCGCGCGACAGCCCGATTGCGGCGAGCATACGGTCCAGCAACTGGCCCGCGCGACCGACGAAGGGGCGGCCCTGGATGTCCTCGTCGCGGCCCGGCGCCTCGCCGATGATCATCACGCGGGCCTGCGGGCGGCCATCGCAAAAGACCAACGAGCGCGCGCCATGTTTCAGCTCGCAATGCTCGAAAGCCGCAAGCGCGGCTTCCAGCGCGTCCAGCGAAGAAGCGTCCGACGCCATCGCGCGTGCATCGCCGATCGGGTCGGCCTTGACGAGCACGGGGGGCGGCGTTGCCTTCGCCGATTCTGGCGTTGCCGCTTGCGCCGGCGCCTTGGCCTTTTGTTCGGCGGCGGCAGCGCTCAGCGCGTAGCGGTCCAGCGGATCCTCACCAATAGCCATATCCGCGCCCATCGCGATCTGGAAATCGAGGGCGGCAAGGGCGTCATATGGCGAAAGCTCCTGAACCATGGGGATCTTGCTAGCCGATTGCAGCGGAGTCGGGAAGGGCGGCTGAAACGGGCGGACGCGATGAAGTGTTTGGCAGTGATCGGCATTCCGCGCGATGGAGCGCGCGCGTAACAACACCGTGGGTTTGCGCAAATGTCGTTTCAGTCTAGGTAGAATAGTCGCAGCATCGGTTGCATCAGTTGAAAAGGTCCAGCAATGCAATTTCTTCGGCGGTCCCTTGTCGGGCTGTTCCTGTTCTCGGTCACCATCGGGATCCTGATCTATGCCGGTATCGTCTTCAACGATGCAGTGCAGGAGATGCTGGCGCGCGAATCCCGCCAAAGGCCCGCCCAGGAGCGGATCATGCCGGTCAATTCGGTCGTGGTAGAAGCCGGAACGGCCACGCCCGTGATCACGGCCTACGGCCAGGTCCGGAGCCGGCGCATCCTTGAGCTGCGCGCCGGGGCAGGCGGACGCATCGTCGAGCTTCACGATCAGTTCGATGCCGGCGCCACGGTCGAACAGGGCGCGTTGCTTGCGCGAATCGATCCGACTGACGCGCTCTCCGCGCTGGAGATCGCACAGACTGAAAGGGCCGAGGCCGACGTCGAACTGCGCGATGCGGAACGCAACCTTGTATTGGTGGGCGACGAGTTGGTCGCTTCCCGCGCGCAGGCGCGGCTTCGCAGCCAGGCGTTGAAACGGCAGGAAGACCTCGCCAATCGCGGTGTCGGGACGGAAGCGGCCATCGAGACGGCGGCGCTGGCCGAGGCGAGCGCCAACCAGGCGGTGGTGGCGCGTCAACTGGTCGAGGCCGCGGCGGAAAACCGGGTGGAACAGGCGCGTAGCAGGCTGGAACGAGCTCGCATTGCGGTGGCCGATGCCGAGCGAAGGCTGGAAGACACCAAGGTTTATGCCGCCTTCACCGGCACGCTGGCGGGTGTGGATGTTGTCGAGGGCGGGCTCGTCTCGCAGAACGAGCGGCTAGCCACGCTGATCGATCCGACGGCGCTGGAAGTGGATTTTCGCCTCTCCACCACGCAATACGCCCGTCTACTGGACGAGGCGGGAACGCTGATCAACGCGCAGGTGCAGGCCACGCTGGATGTGCTGGGGCTGGACCTGCAGGCGCAGGGGCGGATCTCGCGCGTGGATGCGCTGGTGGGCGAAGGGCAGACCGGGCGGCTCATCTTTGCCCGGCTCGACAGTTTTGCAGGCTTCCGGCCGGGCGATTTCGTGACCGTGCAGGTGCGCGAGCCGGAACTGACCGATGTCGCCGTGCTGCCGGCGACGGCGGTGGATGCGGCCAGCTCGGTTCTGGTGATCGGCCCGGAGAAGCGCCTGTCCGTGGCCGAAGTGGAAGTTCTGCGGCGGCAGGGCGACGAGGTGATCGTCTCGGTTGGCGCGCTTGGTGGTCAGCGAATCGTGGCGGAGCGCACGCCTCTGATCGGCCCCGGCGTTCTGGTGCGGGACCTCACGGCGCAGGCCGAGGAGCGGCTGGAGAACTCCGGGTCGAACGATGCGGGCGGCTCAAAGGACGCCTCCGACCTGATCGCGCTGACGCCGGAGCGCCGCGCGGCGCTGATCGCGGCGGTCGAAGGCAATATGCGCATGCCGGCGGAAGCCCGTGCGCGGGTGCTCTCGCAGCTGAAACAGGAAAAGGTGCCCGCCGGCGTGGTCGAGCGCATCGAAAGCCGGATGGGGGGCTGATCCATGGATGGCAAGGATACCGCCCCGCGCGGGCTGCTCTCCTATTTCGCCCGCCACGCGACAGCGGCCAACCTGCTGTTGGTGCTGCTGATCGCGGCGGGGCTGTTTTCGCTGCCACGGATGCGGGCGCAGTATTTTCCCGACGTGGTTCTGGACGAGGTCAACGTCAATGTCCGCTGGGACGGGGCGGGTGCCGATGACGTGGATGCCGCGATCGTCGAGCTGTTGCAGCCGGTCCTGCTGACAGTTGACGGTGTCTCCTCGTCCTATTCCAGCGCAAAGGAAGGCTCTGCCGCGATCACGCTCGAATTCGAACCGGGCGTGGATATGGGCCAGGCCGCCGAGGATGTGCAGCAGGCCATCGACACGGTGACGACAATGCCCGAAGACGCCGACGATCCGGTCGTGCGGCGCAGGGCATGGCGCGACAGGGTGTCGGACGTGGTGATTGCCGGACCGGTGGGCGTCGGCCTTCTGGCCGAGTTCACCGACGAATTCGTGTCCCGCCTGTTCACCGAAGGGGTGACGCGGACCACGATCCGGGGGGTGGCCGCGCCACAGGTCATTGTCGAGGTGCCGACCCTGGCGCTCGTGCGCCACAACGTCACCATGGCCGAGATCGCCGATGTCATCGCCGGCGAGGTCGCCGCCGATCCCGCCGGCGATGTGAGCGGCGCCAATGCCCGCGTGCGCACGGGGCGCGAGAAACGCTCTGCCGAGGAAATTTCCGGTATAACGCTGCGAACTTATGATGACGGCTCGCGGCTGACCATCGGCGACGTGGCCACCATCCGGGTGGAGGGGGTTGACCGCAACCGCACCTATTTCCGTGGCGCTCTGCTCGGCCATCGCGCTGATGTACGCGGCGGGCCTGACGCTCAACATGATGTCGCTCTTCGCGCTGCTGATCACGCTC